>NZ_JAMPKJ010000031.1 GCF_039962115.1 Funiculus sociatus GB2-C1
ATCGTTGAAGATTTAATGAGATTAAATCGCAATAAATTAGAGCATTATTTACGAGGGATGAGGGCTATGAAGCTCATTGTATCAACGTTTTAGCTTTCATGTCGCCCCCTCAGATCTGCGACAGATTTAGCAATATTTCAAAATCAATTAATTTTAACAACTCAGATAATCTATGACAAAAAAACGCATTATTATATTTTTCTCCTTACTCCTTGCTACATTAACCATCTTAACAATCCGAGCAAATCTCGACATTCCCTTTGTGGCACAGAAAAATAATAAATTGCTCATATCTGCCGCCGCTAGTTTAAGAGAATCACTCCAAGAAATTCAGCTTGTTTACCCACAAACCAAACAGAACGCTAACGTTACTTATAACTTTGGTGCTTCCGGTGCCTTACAACAACAAATTGAAAATGGTGCGCCAGCGGATGTAGTTATTTCTGCTAGCAAAAAGCAAATTGATGCCTTACAAGAAAAGGGACTTATCCTCCCCGATACTCGCCGCAACCTGCTAACTAATCGTCTAGTTTTGATTGTGCCAAGAAATTCTTCAGAAATTAGCAATTTCCGCCAACTGACAAACGCTAGAGTGAAAAAAATTGCTGTTGGAGAACCACGAAGCGTACCAGCAGGACAATACGCTGAACAAGTCTTCATAAATTTAGGGATTTTGCAGCAAATTAAACCAAAATTTGTGCTAGGAAACAACGTTCGTCAAGTTTTAGCAGCGGTAGAAAGTGGCAACGTTGATGCAGGTGTTGTTTACGCTACAGACGCGAGAACATCACAGCAGGTAAAACAGGTAGCAACAGCCGCAGAAAACTTACATTCCCCGATTGTTTATCCCGTAGCAGTGCTTAAAAATAGCAAAAATATACCTGCGGCTAAAGAATATATCCAGTTCCTATTTAGTAATCAAGCTAGAACGCTATTTCAAAAATATGGATTTGGGATATAGCTATTCTCGGCAGAGTTGTGAAAAACGAACTGCTGAGGCACAAAGGAGGAGGAAAGGGAGAAGTTTCTAAATAAGTTAAGATTTCTATGGCAAATAAAATTTTCTATTTTAATCTCGTTTTATGGAGCCTGGGAACGGAAGAAGGACTGTAAAGTAAGTATAAAACCTGGGAGCTTACCGTATTTGCAAATCGCCCACAGACTAGAAGTCTGGGCTACACAGCCAAAGCCTGCCGACCCAGGCTGAATGAGTCCGCGGAGGCGGACTTGGTTTGTGTAGCCGCGATTTCCAATCGCCTCGTATTTTTACTTTTGCATTAAAAAAATTGCCGATGCCACTTGATATATCTCCTCTATGGATTTCTCTTAAAATTGCTTCAATTGCGACCATTATTACCTTCTTTCTGGGCATTTTAGCTGCTTATTGGATGCTAGGATATCGAGGAAAATGGAAATCGCTAATTGAGGCAATTTTTATTTTACCCTTGATTTTGCCACCAACAGTCGTAGGCTTTTTATTACTGCTGTTGTTCGGAAAAAATGGTTTTATTGGGATGCTGCTGCCTCTAAATTTTAGCATTGTATTCACTTGGTACGCCGCTGTAATAACTGCTACAGTAGTTGCTTTCCCATTAATGTACAAAACATCATTGGGAGCATTTGCACAAATTGACGCGAATTTATTAGCAGTAGCTAGAACTCTTGGCGCTTCTGAATGGTCAATTTTTTTGAGAATTAGTTTACCTTTAGCTATTAAAGGAATTATCGCGGGAACAACGTTGGCTTTTGCCCGTGCTTTGGGAGAATTTGGCGCTACTTTGATGTTAGCTGGCAATATTCCGGGACAAACGCAAACGATTCCAATGGCGATTTATTTTGCGGTGGAAGCGGGGGCGATGAATGAAGCTTGGTTTTGGGCGCTGGCGATTATGGGTATTTCTTTATTAGCGATCGCATCTGTCAATTTCTGGCAAGATGGTCGAAAAAGGCAAAAACAAAACTTATCCCAATCCCCCATTCCCAATCCCCAATTCCCAATTCCCCATTCTGGACTTTTTGTTGATATTCAAAAGCAACTTTCTGACTTTACATTAAAAGTTTGCTTCAGCAGCGATGAACAGCCTTTGGGATTGCTGGGCGCTTCTGGCGCTGGTAAAAGTATGATATTGCGCTGCATTGCTGGAATCGAAACACCCACCCAAGGACGGATTGTTTTAAATGGGCGAGTGCTGTTTGACTCAGAACAAGGAATAGATATTCCAAGTCGCGATCGCTGTATCGGTTATTTAGTCCAAAATTACGCCTTATTCCCTCACCTAACTGTTGCTGAAAATATTGTTTTCGGCTTACCAAAAAAGACCTCAGCTTCCAAAATTAAACAGCAGGTGGAAATCCAACTTGCAGCGGTGCAGTTGCAGGGATATTCTCACCGATATCCCCGCGAACTTTCTGGCGGTCAACAGCAGCGAGTCGCTTTAGCAAGGGCTTTGGCAAGTCAACCTGAAGCGCTACTATTGGACGAACCTTTTTCCGCACTCGATACTCACTTGCGAAGTCAGATAGAACAGCAATTAATCGCCAGTTTGGGGAATTATCAGGGCGTGACTTTATTTGTGACGCACAATTTGGAAGAAGCTTATCGGGTTTGTCAAGATTTGCTGGTGCTGGAAAAAGGGAATGCGATCGCTTACAGTTCAAAGCAGAATATTTTTGAGCGCCCAAAGGTTGTAAGCGTTGCCAAATTAACAGGTTGCAAAAACTTTTCTCGCGCCCGAATTAGTGCATCCCAAGAAGTAGAAGCAATAGATTGGGGTTGCACTCTCCAAGTTATCGAACCTGTTTCAGATTTGCTCTCCTACGTCGGAATTCGCGCCCATCAAGTAACCTTTACTAAAGACCCGAATCAAGAGAATACTTTCCCCTGTTGGTTGGTGAGAAGCAGTGAAACCCCACACCGAATGACTCTATATCTCAAGCTCAACTCTTCCCCCATCACTCCTCACGATTACCATCTGCAAGCAGAAGTTTTTAAAGAAAAATGGGCGGTTTTCAAAGACCAATCTTCCCCTTGGTACGTCCGGTTAGATCCAATGCGGCTAATGTTGTTGGAAGAGTAAACTTACTGTAGAATTTCTTATAGAAATATATAGGATTATTTACGAAAATTTGTAATATACAATTAAAATATCTTTTTATTTAATATAAAACCAAAAAGTTGCTTTTGTTCAAAGTAACTGTAGGGAATGGGAGTCACGGTTATTCGCGGGCGTGGCGTTTGAGGAACCTGAACTAACAAATTGCATATTCTAAATTTTTAACTCTAATTGAACCGTATTGTTGTTTAGCAAATTTTTACAGAACGAGATTTGTACTCAAACATATTGTTTTCCAGAAACTCTCGCCGCCTCCGCTACCCCCGAAAGCAGCGGCAGAAGGATGATAAAACACATTCCGGTGGTACTGCTAAAGATTTCAAAACATCAAGAGGATATTTTCAAGAGTTACAGATTACGAATAAATTGTTACATTGTAAGACACATAACCAAAGTTGCGTGTCTTACAATTGCATAGTTCAGGCTAGAAATCGTTATCCCGTCGTCTGTCTAGGAAAAATAAAACGAGTAAAAAAGTGTCTTGTCGCCGCACAATTTTTAACATTTACTATAGGAATGCTAGTTAAATACCTGTGCTATGCTGATGAACGCAAGCAGGTCAGGGAAAAACTGCGAAAGACGGCTAATTAGAGTCAAGAACAAAATTTTCCAGCCCCTTTCCGTCTGCGGCATCAACCAAGTAAATTTTTAACTGGTACGGAAGTTACATTTAGGTATTTTACCCACGATAGGATTTCATATCCTATGAGTTTTCTAGTTTTTGTTACGCCGGATAATAAAGGAGAATCATGGCGGAAATAGATTTACAAATACAAGATGTTAATTTGGCTAGTTTGGAACAAAAATCAATCCATAATTGTGGTCAAATTCAGCCTCACGGGTTAATCTTCGTTTTGGAAGAGCCTGAACTAAAAATATTACAAGTTAGCAGTAATACATCCACTATTTTTGGAATAACCCCCGAAAATATACTTGGAAAACAACTGGATGAAGTTATTGATCCATTTCAAGTAGAAAGAATTAAAACCGGACTAGCAGAGGAAACTCTTGATTACATCAACCCTACAAAGGTTTGGATCAGAAAAAAAGGTGATGACTTCTTAGTATTTGATGCAGTTTTTCACCGTAATTCAGACAGATTTTTGATTCTGGAACTGGAACCAGCAGTTTCCCAAGAAAATATTCCATTTTTAAGCTTTTATCATCTAGCTAGAGCTTCTATCAATCAGCTAGAAGAAACATCAAGTCTCCGGGACTTTTGTAAAATCATTGTCAAAGAGGTGAGAAAAGTCACTGGATTTGACAGAGTGATGTTATATAAATTTGATGATGATGGGCATGGGTCTGTCATTGCTGAAGAAAAACTAGAAAGTATGGAACCTTATCTAGGTCTTCACTACCCAGAGTCAGATATTCCTAAACCAGCGAGAAGATTATTCGCTTCCAATTGGATCAGATTAATACCAGATGCCAATTCTCAGCCTGTTCAAATCTTCCCTGTGAATAATCCGATAAATCAGCGATCGCTAGATTTAACAAACTCCATTCTGAGAAGCGCCTCTCCCTGTCATATACAGTATTTGCACAACATGGGTGTTGGTGCAAGTCTGACTATCTCTTTGATTAAAGATCAAAAACTTTGGGGACTTATTGCTTGTCATCATCAGTCGGCAAAGTATGTTTCCTATGAGTTGCGTAAAGCTTGTGAGTTCTTAGGAAGAGTAATCTTTTCAGAAGTTTCAGTTAGAGAAGAAACAGAAGACTACGACTATCGCATGAAGTTGACATATATCCAATCAGCTTTGATTGAATATCTGTCCCAAGAAGAAAATTTTATTGATGGTTTACTTAAACACCAGCCGAATCTCCTCGATCTTGCCAGCGCTCAAGGAGCAGCCGTGTGTTTTGGTGGGACTTGCACAACTGTCGGCGAGACTCCTAAAGAAGAAGACTTGATTTTTTTAGTTCAATGGCTAAAAAATAATGTCAATCAAGAAGTCTTCTACACAAATTCTCTGGCTCAAACTTACCCGGACGCAGAAAAATTCAAAAACGTCGCCAGTGGTTTACTAGCTATTCCAATTTCCAAGAAAAACTATGTTTTGTGGTTTCGACCAGAAGTGATTCAAACTGTCAATTGGGGAGGCGATCCCAATAAGGCGTTTGAAGCAACTCACTCAGAGGGAAGCGTACATCTGTCCCCTCGGAAATCATTTGAATTGTGGAAAGAAACGGTTCGTTTAACATCTTTACCCTGGAAACAGGTGGAAATTAAAGCAGCGCTTGAACTGCGAAAGGCAATTATTAATATTGTGCTGCGTCAAGCCGATGAACTGGCTCAGTTAGCTCACGATCTAGAACGTTCCAACGCTGAACTGAAAAAGTTTGCCTACGTCGCCTCCCATGACTTACAAGAACCGCTAAATCAAGTAGCGAACTATGTGCAACTGTTAGAGATGCGCTATGAAGAGCAACTTGACCAAGATGCCAAAGAGTTTATTACCTTTGCTGTCGAGGGAGTCAGCCTGATGCAGACGCTGATAGATGATGTGCTGGCATACTCGCGGGTGGATGTGCAGGGTATCGAGTTTGAACTAACGGAAGTAGAGACACCTTTAGACCGAGCCTTAGGCAATTTGCGGGGACGCATCGCGGAAAGCAAAGCTGTTATTACCCACGATCCTTTGCCAAGCGTCATGGCTGATAGTACGCAGCTGATGCAGTTGTTCCAGAACCTGATTGGCAACGCTATCAAGTTCCGGAGTACCCAGCAGCCAGAAATTCATGTAGGAGTTTCTCGCCAAGAGGATGCGTGGCTATTTTCAGTGCGGGATAACGGCATTGGCATCGATCCGCAGTTTAGCGATCGCATTTTCGTCATCTTTCAACGCCTGCACACGCGGGATGAGTATGCTGGTACAGGCATGGGTCTGGCTATTTGCAAGAAGATTGTAGAGTGCCACCGAGGCAACATCTGGGTAGAGTCGCAACTTGGTCAGGGTGCGACATTCTACTTTACGATTCCAGTAGGGGGACGCGATCGTGAGCGTAGAAACGGACGAAAAGCTCAAAACAATCTTTTTGGTGGAGGACAATAAAGCTGATATCCGCTTAATTCAAGAAGCGTTGAAAAATAGCTCGGTGCCACATCAAGTAATGATTGTCAGGGATGGCATGGATGCTATGGCTTATTTACGTCAGGAAGGCGAGTATGCTGATGCACCTCGTCCAGACCTGATTCTGTTGGATTTGAACTTGCCGAAGAAGGATGGTCGAGAGGTTCTGGCGGAAATTAAAGCCGACCCTAACCTAAAACGCATTCCGGTGGTAGTGCTGACAACTTCAAAAAACGAGGATGACATTTCCCAAAGCTATGAGTTGCACGTAAATTGCTACATCACTAAATCCCGCAATCTCAGCCAGCTTTTCAAAATTGTCAAAGGGATTGAAGAGTTTTGGCTAGAAACCGTCACCCTACCGTCAGAATAAAATTTTGAGTTTTGAGTTAAAAATGAGAAGTTAGGAATTAGAAGTTATAAGTGAGAAGTTAGGAATTTTGACCCCTTGGCTTAGCTCAGGGAATGGTTTTAAATTCAAAATTTATTTACACTTAAAACTTCTCACTCGTCACTTTTGGCTCAAAACTCAAAACTCAAAACTCAAAACTCAAACATTGGGGAGCGGAGGGAGAAAAACTAAAAGACTATGCCTGCAACCTCAATAAAAATCTTGTTAATTGAGGACAACCTGGCAGAAGCCAGACTTTTGCAAGAATATCTGAAGCAAGCCAACGGCAATCAGTTTAGTCTGGTTCATGTCAAGCGATTGGGGGAAGCCCTCAACCGACTCAAGGAAGATTGTTTTGATATCATCTTGTTGGATCTGACGCTACCAGATAGTCAAGGATTAGAATCCCTGGCTCCCTTAAACAGCCACGCCCCTAGCTTACCGATTGTGGTGCTAACAAATACGAATGATGAGAAATTAGCAATTGAGGCGGTTCGGCAGGGGGCGCAAGATTATATAGTTAAGCGGCAGCTGAATGTAGACCTGCTGGTTCGCTCTATACGCTATGCGATTGAGCGATCGCAAGTTATGGAAGCATTACGAGAGGCAAATGAAGCGTTAGAAATTCGGGTTCAGGAACGAACGGCTGAACTGGTTAAAGCTAAAGAAGTCAGCCAGATGAAATCTGAATTTGTTTCGATGCTCTCTCACGATTTCCGCAATCCACTAACTACTATTCTCCTCTCTACTGGATTTCTCCAAAACCATGACGACAAATTAACCAAGGAGACAAAACTTACTCACTTCTTGCGGATGCGTTCGGCGATCAAAAACATGGATCAGCTATTGAACGAGGTTTTATTAATCGGTAAAGCCGATTTAGGTAAACTTCAGTATCAACCTACTCAGTTAGCTTTAGAACCGTTTTGCCGCCAACTGGTCGAAGAGTTACAACTTAGTACAGGTGAAAAGCATTTTACTATTGTTTTCAACTGTCAAGGAGAATTGGGCGAGGCGCTATGGGATGAAAACTTGTTGCGGCATATTTTAGGAAATTTACTCGCCAACGCAATTAAGTATTCACCCGAAGACGGCACAGTTTGGTTTGAACTGATTGGTCAGGAGAAAACAGTCATTTTTCGGATTCAAGATCGGGGGATTGGTATTCCTTTAGAAGACCAAAAAAGACTTTTTCAACCTTTCAATCGCGCTAGAAATGTCAGCACAATTCCTGGCAATGGTCTTGGTCTAGCGATTGTTAAAAAGTGCGTAGAGGCACATGGGGGTCAGATTTCCGTACAAAGTGAAGCTGGAGTAGGGACGACGTTTACGGTTATACTGCCACTTGCCAGGTCGCAAAAGTGAGGTCTGATTCAGGACTTGCCTCTGGCACTGACAAATTCATCCGTCAATACTATCAACTTATTCCGAATGGAATCTAGCAATCCTATTTAGATTGTTAACAAGTATTCGCCTTGGTGTAAGGATACAGCAGTGCCGTGTCCCTACAGGGTTTCACGAATTATTTAGGATTACTATATTCCTTATTTGCATCCGTCAAGAGAAATAGTTCTGAAACAAAACTAATAAAATTTTGCAACTTGTTAAAGCAATTCTTAACAAATTGGCACGGATCTGGATGTCGCACAGATAATTATGGCAACAAGACAACTTCATTTAGTAATTTGAAGCTGTCAGTTGCATTTCGTACTGCTACCAACTAATTCCCACGATCCAGAAGGTAGAAAATCATTATGGTTCAAGCGATCGCTCCCACACTCCAAAAAGGTCTGCTGACCGCCGAAGAACTGCACAAGATCAACGCCTACTGGCGTGCTGCTAACTACCTTTCCGTCGGACAAATCTATTTATTAGACAATCCGCTACTCAAAGAACCGCTGACGATAGAACAGGTCAAACCCAGGCTACTTGGACACTGGGGAACAACTCCGGGTCTGAACTTCATCTACGTCCATTTCAATCGCCTGATTAAAAAGTATGACCTTCAGGTAATCTACATTGCTGGGCCTGGTCATGGCGGGCCCGGTTTAGTCGCCAACACATACTTAGAAGGCACTTACAGCGAGTTCTACCCCAACATATCCCAGGATGCTGAGGGCATGAAGTCGCTGTTCAAACAGTTCTCTTTCCCCGGTGGTATCCCTAGCCACGTTGCGCCCGAAACTCCCGGATCAATTCACGAAGGCGGAGAACTCGGTTACGCACTCGTCCACGCCTACGGTGCTGCCTTCGACAACCCGGATCTGATTGTCTGTGCCGTTGTTGGGGACGGAGAAGCGGAAACTGGGGCCCTCGCTACCAGTTGGCACAGTAATAAGTTTCTTAACCCAGTCCACGATGGGGCTGTGCTGCCGATTTTACACCTGAATGGCTATAAGATCGCTGGGCCAACAGTGTTAGCGCGGCTGAGTGATGAGGAACTGGAACACCTGTTCGTTGGCTACGGCTACAAGCCTTATTTCGTTGAGGGATCTTATCCTGTTGAAGATGTTCACCAGTTGATGGCGCAAACCCTGGAGAGTGCGATCGCAGAAATTAAAGACATCCAACAAGATGCCCGAAGCAATGGGTTCAGCAAGCGCCCCCAATGGCCGATGATTGTCATGCGGACTCCCAAAGGCTGGACGGGGCCAAAAGAAGTAGATGGTAAACCAGTAGAAAATTACTGGCGATCGCATCAAGTCCCATTATCAGACTTGGTGAACAAGCCAGAGCAGCTGAAAATGCTCGAAGACTGGATGAAGAGTTACAAACCCGAAGAACTCTTCGATGAAAACGGAACGCTAATTCCCGAACTTAAAGAACTGGCACCATTAGGCGATCGCCGCATGGGTGCGAACCCCCACGCTAACGGTGGCTTGTTACTAAAAGACCTGAAGATGCCAGACTTCCGCAATTACGCTGTCGATGTCCCCAAACCAGGCACCGTTACCACCGAAGCTACCCGCGTCATGGGAATGTTCTTGCGGGACATCATGACACTCAACGGCGAACGCCGGAACTTTCGATTATTCGGGCCAGACGAGACGGCATCAAACCGCCTCAGTTCTGTATTTGAAGTCACAGACCGAGTATCTACCGCCGAAATTCTCCCCATCGACGGCAATGTTTCGCCTGATGGTCGCGTGATGGAAGTCTTAAGCGAACATATGTGCCAAGGTTGGTTGGAAGGATATCTCCTAACTGGTCGCCACGGGTTATTCTCCTGTTACGAGGCGTTCATCCACATCATCGACTCGATGTTCAATCAACACGCCAAGTGGCTCAAAACTACTCGCCACATTCCCTGGCGGCGACCCATCGCTTCCCTCAACTACCTGCTAACAAGCCACGTCTGGCGGCAGGATCACAATGGTTTTTCCCACCAAGACCCCGGCTTTATCGATCACGTTGTCAATAAGAAGGCAGAAATCATCCGGGTTTACCTACCCCCCGATGCTAATACCCTGCTGTCGGTGACAGACCATTGTTTACGCAGTCGTAACTATGTCAATGTCATCGTCGCCGGAAAACAACCCGCTTTGCAGTTCCTTGATATGGATGCGGCAATCAAGCACTGTACGGTAGGTATTGGTATCTGGGAATGGGCGAGTAATGATAAAGGTAGCCAACCAGATGTAGTGATGGCCTGCGCTGGAGATGTTCCCACTTTAGAAACTTTGGCAGCAGTTGACATTCTCCGTCAGCACTGCCCCGATCTGAAGGTGCGGGTGGTGAATGTGGTTGACTTGATGACGCTTCAGCCAAAAAGTGAGCATCCTCACGGTTTGTCTGATAAAGACTTTGACACCATCTTCACCACTGATAAGCCTGTCATCTTTGCCTATCACGGCTATCCTTGGCTGATCCATCGTCTCACCTACCGCCGGACGAATCACAATAACCTTCACGTCCGGGGTTACAAGGAAGAAGGCACAACAACTACGCCGTTTGATATGGTGGTTCTCAACGATTTGGATCGCTTCCACCTGGTGGGGGATGTCATCGATCGGGTGCCAGAACTGGGATATGCAGCGGCTTATGTGAAACAAATGCTGCGCGATAAGTTGATTGAGCATCAGCATTACATCACCACACACGGCGAGGATATGCCGGAAATTCGCGATTGGAAATGGCCTTATTAGAGGAACCCCAACCCCGCAAGCACAGAGGCGGCTAAGAGAAGCTGTTTACGCTTGTTCCCAGGTTGAACCTGGGAACGCCTTCCAAGAGGCTCAGCCTCTTGTATCTAAACAAGAGGCTGAGCCTCCACATACGCATTCCCAGGCTGAGCTTGGGAACGAAAAAATGAAGATATTAGTTTTGAATGCGGGATCTAGCACCCAGAAGAGTTGCTTGTATGAGTTAGGGGACTCTTTACCACAGGAACCCTTAACTCCTTTGTGGGAGGCGCAGATTGACTGGACGAAGCAGCCTGGGATGGCTTTAATTGAGGTGAAAACTAGAGGAGGTGCGGTTTTTGAGAACAAGTTACCCCTAGATGATCGGTTAAAAGCGATCGCTTCTATGTTGGAAACTCTCTGGTGTGGCGATACTCAGGTGGTGGAAAAACCTACAGATATTGATATTGTCGGTCATCGGGTAGTGCATGGGGGAGAAGAATATCGCCTCCCCACTTTGATTACAGCCGAAGTCAAAGACGCGATCGCTCGTCTTGCGGAATATGCCCCCATCCATAACCCAGTCAATCTTGAGGGAATTGAAGCCATAGAGCAAATTCTTGGTAATTCCGTTCCCCAAGTTGCTGTGTTTGACACCGCCTTTCACAGCCAACTACCGCCCGCAGCTTATGTATATCCTGGTCTTTACGAGTGGTTAGAACAAGGTATCCGGCGGTATGGTTTCCACGGTATCAGCCATCAATACTGCGCTCAACGCGCTGCACAAATTCTGGGGAGAAACCTCGACTCTCTGCGCCTGATTACCTGTCATCTGGGAAATGGTTGTTCCCTGGCGGCAATTCTTAACGGTTACAGCATCGATACCACGATGGGGTTTACGCCCCTAGAAGGGTTGATGATGGGCAGCCGTTCAGGTTCTGTCGATCCTGGGATTTTAATTCATTTATTGCGCCAGTCAGGGATGGATGCCGAAAAGCTTGACAAAATGCTCAATTCGCTTTCCGGATTAAAGGGGATTTCCGGCTTATCGGGGGATATGCGCCATATCCTGAGTGCGATCGCTCAAGAAAACCCACGCGCAACTTTGGCGTTTGATATTTACGTGCATTCACTCCGCAAGCACATCGGTGCCATGCTTGCAAGTTTAGGCGGCTTAGATGCACTGGTGTTTACTGGCGGTGTCGGTGAAAATGCAGCGGCGGTAAGAGAGCAAGCCTGTGCAGCTTTTGAATTTCTTGGTTTGCAACTAGATCCCCAAGAAAATGCCGCATCCCCGCGCGATCGCGATATCGCCACTTTTGAATCAAAGATCCGGGTGCTAATTGTTCACGCTCAGGAAGATTGGGCGATCGCGGTGTCGTGCTGGCAGTTAGGATTTAGCGCCGCTTCCGCCACAGGGTAAGCATTTTATCTTCCCCGACCACCTCAGCGTAGTTGAAACACCACCACATCCCGTTTCACGGTGACATCGTAATTGCCAAAGAAGTCATGCCCCAAAAGCCCAATGTCTTGATCTGCACCTGCGATCGCTACTAGCACTTTATTGGCAACGGCACCATCTACAGACATTGATTGCACGTATCCTACAGGAAATTCTACTCCTACCGCACTGGCAGTATCAGCTTTAACCGTTGTCACTGGCACAACCCGCAAGGCGGATGCCATTCGGCGGGTAATCATCGTCCCGCTAGCCCCGGTATCTAGAATCATCTCGTAAGTTTGCCCGCCATTAAATGTCACATCAATTACGGGTGTACCACCTAGTCGGCGTTTGATTGGGGCTTGAAACGCCCGTTTGCTAGTCGAGTCGCCGCCGCACAGATGACCTAAGTTGACGGTTCTGCCTCCCGGAGCAACCATAAAGCACGGATCATCCTGGGCTTTAGCCGCCCTTGGAACCTCCGCCAGGACTGCATAAAAAACCAGCCCGGTTAGAGAAACTAGCACTGTTATGAATCGTTTCATCTTGCTTTCCCTGTCTTATTAATTGAGCTTGGTAGATTGACTATTGCTCAATTATCAATTTTTGTTATACAGCAGTCCTAAACGAATATTTTTTCGTTTATCGCACTCTCGTCGTGAGAGCGACTTACCGGATGCTGCTATATCTATTATTATTAATTTTTTAAAATTTAGTATTTTTCAGATAGTTGTAAAGCGCCCTCGCATAAATCTCCATTTTTTCTGGTAGCGTCACTGAAGATAAATAACTTTTGACAAATTCCTGACATTCTTCTTCAACTCCTCCAGAACGCCCATACATACCCAAACCTGTTGCTAACAAATTATTGGTAAATTTAGAAAACGACGGAAATTTCTTTTTTATCCAATAGGCTGTAAGAACAATTATTCTCGCTTGCACCTTTTGCTTATCCTTCCTCATCGAATAAGCGTTGGAGCCATGTACTCTATAAAGAGCTAATTCTTTATCAAAAATCAGACCTTTACCCAGTCCTATTGCCGTAAATTCCAAATAACCATCATTAAGACCAATTCTCTTGGCTTCAGGCATTGGTAAAATTTGTTGTAGAAGCGATCGCCTAAAGCAAAGTCCTGTCGTAGAAGGAAGATTGTCTAATTTATCCTTCAGTTTTCCCTTTTTGATGTATTCTCTCAGATCGTACTCGCGTTTGGGATTTTCAGACCCGTTCTTGCTAATAGATCCACCTTCATTACCCTTTTCAGTAACAGTAGGTTTACCCTCGGCATCCACCCACTTAAGCGAGTGAAAACACCATTCTAAATCTGCGCGATCGCTAAACGCTTCTACAACTTCTGCCGCTTTTTCCGGCACATAGATATCATCAGCGTCTAAAAAGCAAATAATATCCCCACTACTCGCTGCAAAACCAGCATTAAAAGCCGAAGCTTGTCCCCCATTTTCCTTTAGCACTGGGGTAATTTTATCTCCGTAACTGGCAATAATTTCCCGTGAATTATCGGTAGAACCGTCATCTACTACAATTACTTCAGTGTGAGAATAACTTTGATTAAGAGCGCTGTCAATTGCCTCCGACAGGAAACGAGCATAGTTGTAGTTATTAATGAGAATGCTAACTTTAGGATTACCGTTCATGCTTTATCTCTTCAAAATTTTTAAATTTCACCAGTCGTTATCTTACTTTCTTCCCGCTCAAGGATTACTGAATTTGTAGGTTGGGTTGAGGAAGCTCACCCAAAGTTCCTTACTAGGGCTTGTTCCTCAACCCAACCTAATAAATTCCTCTAATTAAAGCAGAAGCAAAGGAAGAAAATAGCTTTAGCTAACATTCAATACCTGCCGATACCCTGTTAAAGCATTTTCTAGGGAATATTCCGCAGCCTTTTGCCGTAAAGCTTCAGAATTTCGAGGCTCCTCTAAACTCTTAATAATAGCTTCTGCCATCCCCTTGACATCTCCCACAGGTACTAATTTTCCATAGCGACCGTGCTCTAAAATCTCAGCAGGGCCACTCTCGCAATCGGTAGAAACCACCCTGGTTCCTCCAGCCATCGCCTCAATTAATACAGTAGGCAACCCCTCAAATAAAGATGAAAGAACGAACACATCCGATGCAGCCATATAAGCATAGGGATTCGCTACAAAACCAGGTAAAGCTACAACTTCCGTTAAACCTAGTTCCTGCACCAAAGCCTCAAGTTGTGGACGTTCTTTTCCCTCACCCAAAATCATCAACTTTGCCGGACGCTGCTGCTGCACTTGTGCAAAAGCGCGAATTAGCATTGGAAAATCTTTCTGCTTTTCCAAGCGTCCCACACCCAAAATCACCGGAGGCGAACCCGGTGCAAACCAAGGATGATCCACAGGTTCAGCAACTTTTTTAAAAAGTTCTGGGGTAACAACTGGGTTGTAGATTACTTTAACCAGTTCCTTAGACAAACCCAATTTTATTAAATCATCCGCCGCCCCTTGAGATACTGTAACAACTGCATCAGCCCACGGGTAAAACCAGCGTGCCAAATAAGGTGAAATTCGCCTTTTAAGTTGGGTTGAATTTTGGGACTCTATGGAAAGAGTGTTATGCACGCTAACTACCATTCGAGTAGATACGCCACCTATTTTTCGACTCC
Source organism: Funiculus sociatus GB2-C1 (assembly GCF_039962115.1). Taxonomy (NCBI): domain Bacteria; kingdom Bacillati; phylum Cyanobacteriota; class Cyanophyceae; order Coleofasciculales; family Coleofasciculaceae; genus Funiculus; species Funiculus sociatus. Next base: position 14,795 of record NZ_JAMPKJ010000031.1, read on the forward strand.
ATAAAGCCACTAAGTTCGTATCTTCCAAAGCCGAAAGTAAAGCTTGCGGTTTGTTTTCTTTTAGATAGCGTACTAGCGCAGGAAGGCTGGTTATTAGCCGCTTACCCTGCAAGTCTATGATGTTTACTTCTGGCGGAACCAGAGGCAGGAAAGGCCCTTCGACTTTAACTAAAACTAAGTCTACGCTTAAACCTTGCTCGATAAAACCACGAGTCAAGTTAACTAGCACTCTCTCAACGCCACCACCTTCGAGGGAGGTGAGAAAAATTGCCACATTAGACATCTTAAATCCGGCAATAAATTTTTACAAATCTTAATGAGCAAAAACTCTATTGTATACCTTTGTAGAGTTTAAGCAATTCTCGGTCAGAAAGAACGCGATCGCTCTTTGTCCCGATAAAATAATATCCTGATGCTGCATCAAATGTACCAGGCTTATCAATCAAGAAATAATCTAAATATTTTAACCAGAAGGATGTCAACCTGGTAAAAGCTTTTACCGCAGATTTTGCCGCATCAGACTTCACAAAACTCAAAAGAAAGTATTGATATGACCAGGCTAATGCCATTCCCGGGCCACACACTGCGCCACTAGAAGCTTCTTCAAACTTGCGGAACAAACGGCGATGTCCTAAATGGGTGAAGCGAGTAAAATCATATCTTCCCATGTGTACTTGTTGCATAAAGGGAGTTTCTGCGTAAACTACTCCACCTTTTTTAAGTACCCGATAAATTTCTTCTACACATCGGTTGGGATCTAGAACGTGTTCGAGTACAGCTTGTACAATTACCCCATCAAACGAGTTATCAGCAAAGGGTATGTCGTGAGCGTCACAGATTAATGCTGTACAAGGGCCAAAAGAAACATCAGTGCTAACAATTTCCAAATCTGGATTGGAAAAAACAGCTTCCATTCCATCTCCTACTATACCCCCACCAACTACCAAAATCTTAGGCTTTTTATTCAGCTCCATTACCAGCTTTAAAAACTTGTTGTAATTAGCTTTTCCCTTGATATTGGCATGAATATCCGGGAGCAGATTTGCAACAACCTTTTTCAATTTTGACTGGGATTGAAAATTGAAAGTTGTATCTTGGCGATTTAAAAAATCGCTAAAAGAAAAGATACTCGACGACTCATTGATTAAAACAGGTATTCCATCAACCACAGGAAAATGAGCTTTACACTCAGAATTTGTACATTCAAATTCCTCGTTGACCAATTCTAGCTTTGACTGGCAAACTGGACAATTGAGCAATTGTTGCGTATTTTCCGATAGCTTCATCTGGGTATTCATGAAATAATCCCTCTATTTTTGATAGGTAGCGCAAAGTAATTTATCGGACGAAATGCGTAACCAGCTTACCCTGATATCTTGTTATCTCGTACTCAGGCTGAGCCTGGGAATGCCTACTGTGAGGCTCCGTCTTACATTCTCCGCAAGTTTGGTGGTTGCGAGGGTGGAGGTACCTCCCGTTCCAGCCTGGGTACGAGAAACATTAAGGAAAGCTTTCTATCCCGGTTTTACTCACAGTTTCTTCCCTGAATCTTTCGGTTTCTTTCCTAGTCGTTACCGCTTGGACATTTCTTAAAGAGAAAGTGATTGAGACAAACAAAACCCAATAAATAGAGTTTGGTTCGACAATCGTACTCTCGGTGTAATTATACATAGGCAAGAACGTTAAGTAAATTAGAGGCCATAGAGATTCTGAAGTTGTACTTGTACGCACGTATTTGATTGCTCGTATATAAGCAAAAGCCACACTAAGCACGAAAAACAACGCTCCTAATAAACCAATTTCTACTCCTATATTGTAAAAACCATTGTGAGCCTGATACACCCTGTAGCGAAGTACGCGCCACACATAATCTGACTCTCCTCCCTCTATCCAAAACGCCTGATACCCGTAACCTAACCAAGGACGCTCCCAAATTTTATGCATGACAGCTTCCCAAATCTCTGTACGACCGCTGAGGGTAGGATCTTTCCCTAAACTAAACAGCAAATTGTCCCAACTAGCTACAGTAAATGTAGCCATACTTCCACCTATTAATATCGCAGTGATGAAGAAAGGAATTGCCAGGTTATCGCTCCATCTCAAAGCTCTATACAGAGGTAGAAGAAGTATCAAAGTAAGAAAGATAACCAGAGCAGTTTTAGAAGTTGAAAGTATAATTAGAGCAATTGCTAGACCAGCAACACCGAACGCAAGGTAGCGGTACTTGCTGCGAATATCCAGAGCAGCTAGTAATGGAGGAAACGCACATACAAGCATCAGCCGAGCAAAGAGATTTTTGTGTAACAATGGTCCTCGCCAAGCTCCCGAATGAGTCCCATTTTCTATTCCCGATCCCCGCAAACCTAGCGTATACAATAAACTAAATACTGCGACTATACCCAACGCCCATGCTATTATTCTTAACTGCTCTTTTAAGCTAAAGCGGGAAGCAAGATACAATCCAAATAAGGTTGTTGTTAATGCAAATATACCAGCTTTTCTCGATATACTTGGGAAATCAGACCAAAAGAATGAAGTTACGATAATTCCTATTAAAACTAATAAGAATGGGTCTCTTAGAGCAGGGCGAACAACACTTTTGAACCGGGCAACAATAAAGAATAAAGTTGTCGCATAAATCCCATATTGCAGCAGCGACACCAGACGGTCAAAAAATGACGAGACGTAAAAGCCGTATCCTGGTACGCCCTCAGACACATTGTAATAGCTGGCAAAATTCAAAACACCTGTGAAAGCTACCAGGGTAAGAATGGCGAATCTTTTTTCAAAGAAGTTTAGGAGGGGACTTACAGTTTGAGCTGGTGACATAGGGAAGGAAAATTAATCTGAATTTTCTGATGAGCCGCTAATACCATTTCCGATTGGGAAGCCCTTGCCTGTAAAGGATTTCAGAACTTTAAGTGTTGCAATTCTAAAATCTAATGGTATAACTTTTAACATTGAGAGTCCGTAGCTACGATCGCGCTAACTTCAAGACGCGCCTTCAGACTTTGCTCCCCTGATACTTTTAATGTAATCTCTCAGCTTTCGGTGCGTACTGGGCAACAAAGCCACCACTACTAATCCCAGCGCCGCCCACCATCCTAACTGATAAGCAAACAGAGCCGCAGCAAAAGCACCCCACCACAAGCCAGTCAGTCGATAGTCTGGGTTGCCAATATCCCGCACCAAATAGAAGTGAATTACAACGTAACTCGTCAGGGCCACTATCTCAGCCCAACCGTATCCGATTAATCCCAGGCGGGGTAAAAGCAAAAATGCTGCTCCCGCAAAAAGAGCCATGTGTACGATGTGAAAGGCTGTAACTTCCCAGTTTCGCCGCAGAACGTAGAGGGCGGAGGAGTGCATATTAAACAGGGAGTTGGTCAGGTAGCCCAAGGCAATAAAAGGATAAACTTGTACTACGGGAAGCCAGCGATCGCCAAATACTAGAGGAATTAGCCAAGGACTAACCCAACTAACTCCGACTAACAGGGGTCCCACTGCTAATATCTGTAAACCCATGCCTTCAGTTACAGCTCTTACTAGGCGTTCTTTGTCCCCCTGCAAGCGGGAGAGGGTAGCGATAGAAATTCGCCAGGTTGCTGCCTTGACAAAACCAAGAATCTCGATAATGCGGATGGCTAAAGCCACGTATCCCACCGCTTCGGCCCCAGCGAACCTACCTACTAGCAAGGGGTTGATTAGGGTACGCAGTTGCCAGACCCAAATTGACGCGGAGAAGCTCATGCCGTACCCCCACATCTGCTTAACTAAATCCCAGTTCCAGGCAAAGCGGGGACGATAGCCTGCACTCCAGTAGAGTAGTGCTAGAGTTTGAGCTTGCTGTAGCCACCATCCAGCCACCAGCGCCCACACTCCGGCTCCCCGAAAAGCCAATGGAAAGGCTATCACGTAGTAAAATAACTGACCGAGAAGTTCAATTAAAGCTACCCGCTTGTAATCTAGATTGCGCTCTAGCCGGGCCATCGGTACTTGATTGAGGAGAACGACGGGAAGCCCCAGAAACAAGACTTGCGCTACCGGGCGAAACCCTTTAATGTTCACCCAGCTTTCTATTAAGGGAAGCGCCAAAAAAGCTAAAAGCATTCCCGCCAACGCTTGCAATAGCAGTAGGGTGAAAGCTTGGTGGTATACTCCTAGTTCTTCTTCCCCTTCTCGCCGCACCAGATAAACTTCAATACCTAACTGACTGAGCATCTGGAGGTACAAAAATATACTGACAGCGGCAGCGTACAGACCGTAGTTTTCTGGGCCGATCACCTTGGTAACTAGCATCACTCCCGCCAGACTGATGAATACTCCCAGTCCCTGACGCAATACCAGGTAGATTCCTCCCCTCATGACTTGAGTTTTTAAGCTCATGCTTGTCGTCCCTCAAAGTAGCAAGTATTACGGGAAAAACTTTGAGGCTCTACAAATGAGGACTTCCAGAAAAAGAGATTTATAGATAGTGATCGCAGCTTGGGAGTCTTTAGCGGCGGAAGATTAGGGATTGGTACAATGCTCATCATTTTTTTGAGCAGGTGGCTCATCAGCTCCAGCACATTTTTCTCCTCAGTTTGCCTTGGTTCATCGCTACTGCATATTTCAGACTGTCTTCTACAGACCGTCAGCATATTTCATTGAATAAATTAGTCAATTGCCAATAATGCTAGTACAGACTGGCAAAAATATCTCAGCAGCAGTTAAAGTTATTGTAATTGGGTGTCAATCTCTTGCTAGGCAAACAAAATTAATTTACCACAGACAACAGTGTGCGTTCGTGAGAATTTTCCCTGGAAGTTTAAAGCTTTTATAAAGATACTTAATATTTACACATTTGGCATTGAGCTATGGAATGCTTGATAATTTTTCATTAAAACTTGAAATGTACGAGTAGATAACTCAATTATTCTCTGCAAAATGGCTGTAATCTTACCAGTATTTAGTCAATCATGATATTACAACTTCTCCATCGAGCTGTGGCTCCTGTTTTTATTGGCATTATGCTTGGTTGTAGTGCAAGTAGCAACCAACAGCCGATTGTAGGAGCAGACCTTGTGTCCACACCGATTGAGCCAACTTCCTACGTCGGGGCAAATGGGTATCGCTGGGCTAACGTGTCGATAGGAGGCGGAGGGTTTGTTACAGGTGTCTACACCCACAACGCCCAAAAGGATCTGGTTTATATCAGAACCGACGTTGGTGGCTTTTATCGCTGGAATGCCAAAGATAAAACCTGGATTCCATTAAATGACAGCTTCTCAATGCAAGAGAAAACATATTACGGGGGAGAAGCGATCGCGACAGATCCCAATAACCCAAATATCGTCTATATGGCCGCAGGTAAATACTCCCAGTGGCAACCCAAAGGGTCAATTTTTAAGTCCACAGATCAAGGTAAAAACTGGACTAAACTAAACATAGACTTAGGGATGGACAGCAACGACGAGCATCGTTGGGCGGGAAAAAGGCTAGCTGTCAATCCAGCCAACTCCAACATTATTTTCTTTGGTTCGCGGCACGATGGCCTGTGGAAGTCGGAGAATGCAGGCGCGACATGGGCAAAAGTCACAACTTTATCTCCAACTTTTACCAAAGGCGTTGGCGTCTTGGGCATTGTATTTGACAACCAAGTACCAGGTTTAGTCTATGCCAATATTTACGGAGACGGTATTTACCAATCTACTGACACGGGTGTTACGTGGAGCAAAATAGCGGCAAGTCCAGCACAAGCACAGCGAATGGCTGTTGCTAACAACAGTATTCTGTACGTAACCCACATGGCAGGGGTTAGCAAGTATGAAAAGGGAACTTGGAGCAACATCACCCCAGAAAACAAACCAGCAGCTTTTAATGCCTTGGGTGTTAACCCGAATAATCCCAACGACCTACTGGTAGCCTTGGGTCAATCTACCTCTACTAAAATTTACAGAACCTCAGATGGTGGTGCCACTTGGACAGAGAAAAAGGCATCGATAAACCATACCGTTCCTTGGTGGGACGACTCCATGTTTTCCTTGTGGACTTCCGCTATTGAGTTTGACCCAAAAGTTCCAGGGAAAGTATGGTTAACTGACGGGTTTGGAATTTGGCAGACAGACAATATCAACGCCAATCCGGCCGTTTGGACTAACTATGAGCAAGGACACGAAGAAGTAGTTGCTTTTGCGATCGCTGCACCTCCCAAAGGCGCTGTCTTGTTGAGCGGGGTAGCCGATGTAGACGGTTTCTATCACAACAATGGACTGAACGCCTTTCCCGCCAAAAGGTTTGAAGGTATTTCTCCCATAAATAACGCCAATCGCGACACCTATGCGATCGCCTACTCCCAAACCGACCCTTTGCGTATCGTCCGCGTTGGCGGTTCGAGGTGGAACTCAACTTATACAGGAGCAACTTCAACAGATGGCGGATTAACATGGAAGCGGTTTGGGTCATTTCCGGCATCAATGCCACTGCGCGTAGCTATATCGGCAACTAACCCAAATTTATTCGTTGTAGCTGTCAGTAAAGCTCCACCCCTACGTACCACTGATGGCGGCGCATCATGGAGTGCAGTGTCAGGACTACCTAATGGCCCAGAAGGCCCGTGGTATTGGGGTCAGCCGTTGGTGGCGGATAAAGTAGATGGCAATACTTTTTACTATTACAGCGACGGCAAAGTTTACCGCAGCACTGACGGAGGTGCATCCTTCAGCGTTGTTAACTCATCGATTCCCAATATTAATAGTGACTATTATTCCTATGCACTAAAAACAGTTCCAGACGCGAAAGATGAAGTCTGGCTCAGCTTAGACTGGGAAGGTTTATTCCATTCCACAGACGGTGGCAAAACGTTTTCTAAACTGCCTTCGGTAGAAAAGGCGCATTTGTTTAGTTTCGGGAAACCACAGACAGGAAGTACAACTCCGGCGCTTTATTTGTATGGAAAAATTTCTGGTATGGGCGAGGGAATCTTCCGTTCTCTCGACAGAGGCAAAACTTGGATAAGCATCGGTTCTAAGCAAAATCCCATCGGTGGCGAGCCAAATGTGATGGAGGCGAGTTGGCAGCAGTTTGGCTTGGTCTTCATTGGTACCAATGGCCGGGGTATCTACTACGGAACTCCAGACGATTCCAAGGAGCAGGCTGCTTTATCTTCCGCGCCCGTACCCGCAGTTCGCCCCTGAATACTGGTCAAATTGATCTGCCAAGTACCAAGGCATTAGCCTTTAACAAATTTGGGAACCTCTAGACGGTTCTTCCGCGCTAGTAACACGTTCTGTTAAAGAATTATTTTGTAGTGCTGTTGCTTCTGACAACACTTGCGAGACGAGGGATTCAACCATCATCAAGACTACCGAAAATGCTAATACTACGAAACCAGCCGCAGTGAAGATCAACATTACGCTCGTAGAAATTAGTTTATTGATAAACGTGTTCATTTTTCTGAGTAGCTTTCTTTACCTCTCTAGCATATAAAACAGTACGTGGCGTTGGCATCAGTGAATTTTTTGAATTAATTGTAAAGAACGCCCTTATAAATTGGAAAACCTACGTGGATATATGTAAGTATAATTTTTTACTCATCAATTCAAATTTTGGTTATTACTTTATCCTAAAAGCTAAGATTTGTAAATTAATGGTGCTAGTACAGCCGTAATTGAGTGTAAGTATGGGTGTCGCGCTTATAACATTGGTGCAGTGAGTGTCACTGGCTATTGTCGGTAAAAAAAATTCAAAGACAAAAAATAGTAGGGGCGTACAAATAACTGTACGCCCCTATCCCCTGACGGGAAATATTAAGTTATATTGACAATTTAGAGATGCAACAGCACTCTTAAGCCTTGACAGGACGGTCTGAAACTGGAAATGGGTTTGGTTTTGGTTTTGGAACAGGGGCGGTGAGTGTGTTGTACAACTTCAACGTTTCGGCAGTAATCTGGTTCCAGGTATAGTTTGTTTGTACATAATTCTGGGCGTTTTTAGCCATTACCGCCAGTTCCTGCTGGTGATTGATTGCCCATTCCAAGCTGCGGAGGCAGGAGTCTACATTTTTCACCTGGAAAAGCATCCCCCGTTCTTTGCCGATCAATTGCTGATGCACGGGAATATCACTACCGAGTACGGGGACACCTTCCTGCATTGCTTCCAACATCGATAGAGGTAATCCCTCCAACTCAGAAGGAAGTACAAACAATCCCGCGCCCCGAAGGATTTCTGCTAGACGAGGCCCTCTAAGTTCACCTGTGAATATTATGTTTTTGTTATTCGCCGCCATGTCGGTTATCTCTGAGGTGAACTCATTGGTATCGCTGGTACCGCCGACCATGACGAGTTTCCATCCTTCTTGCTGAAGGTTTTGAAAGGCTTTGATGAGTAAGTCGGGACACTTTTCCGGCACCAGTCTACCTAAAAATAGAATATAGCGTCCCTGTTCCAGACCTAGCGAAGTTCCATAAGTAAAAGTAGGGTCTGAATCACCCATATTTGAGGGTGCGTTAGGAATATAAATTGTCTCTTTACCGTAAGTTTGCTTAAAGTATGAGCGCAGTTCCTCTGAAACGACTATCATCTCATCAGAGAAGCGGACAGCAGCGCGTTCCCCACGACGGATGAGGTCGCTAGAAGCTTTGTTCCATTTGGCACGTTGCCAATCTAAGCCATGACAGGTGACAACGACTTTTGCTGAAGAGGCAAATTTTGGTAGCCAGGTAAAGAGGGATGGCCCTAAAGCGTGGAAGTGAACGATATCATAACGCTTTGCATTAGAAGCGATCGCTCCCAGCGCCGAACTCAACAGAGCATCCATTCCCTTGACATTCAAGCTGGGTATAGAAACAACCTTCACACCATGAACGTTATAGTGACTCAGTGAAACATTTCCGGTGTATGAGGAACGAGCAAACAAATCTACTTCGTGACCCTGTTCAACTACCCGCGAGTAAATTTCTTCACAGTGATGCTCGATGCCACCTTGTTTGGCAGGCAACCCTTTCGCTCCAATTACGGCAATTTTCATTGTGAAACCCCGGTAAAGCTTTTATGATTAATCTGGCTAGTAGACAAATTCCCCTGTTCCCAGCGGCTTAGCATATCGCTGTAGATATCACCCACAACAGTCCTGGCACTGAAAGGTTTGGCAGCTTTAACGCACGCCTCAATTGGATAATCTCCGCTATTGTGCAGTACCTTACGCAACGCATCTGCAACTGCGGCTGGCGTTCGCTCCTCGCATACCACTCCACTGTCAGGAGTCAGCAGGTTGGGAGTTTCGCCGCATTTGGTTGTCACCACTGGCGTACCGCTGGCAAGTGCTTCGAGAGCAACCATAGGAAGACCCTCATAGACGCTAGTTAGTACAAAAACACTGCATATGCGCTGCAACTGTGCAAGTTCTGTCTGGGCTAATGGTCCCAGCAACGTTACCTGTTTGGACAATCCAAAGCGGGAAATTTCAGAATTTAGCTCATCTTTTAAGTCTCCATCGCCCGCTATGAGCAGGTGAACATTTGCATTGTTCAGGGCGGCAATGGAGCGGATTAGCAGTACGGGATCTTTTTGGGCGTGAAGGCGACCAGCAAATAGAATAAAGCGCGTATCCTGGGCTAAACCCATTTGCTGTGCTAAGCTTCGCCTAGCTTGTTCGCGTTCATCCTCGGTTAATGGGTAGCAAATTTCGTTATCTACTGTGTTTTTGACGTAGGAAACGCGCTCTGCTATGTCTGGGTAACGCTGCTGGTAATGTTGCACTGAATCGGTGTTGCACGACAAGATTTGGGAAAACTGACTTATAAGATAGTGTTCGATCGCAAAATACGCTGCTGGAAAACGTTGCCATAAAATAGCATTTTTCTTGTCTGTAGAATTTACCTGCTTTTGAATATCATTGTGAATAAAAAGAGTTTTCTCACCAGTCCATTTAAGAGTTGCTAGGGTCGGTTCCAGCCTGTGAAAGTGCATGAAGTCTGAACTCAAGTTACGACCCAAAAGGGCAGCCGTATATTTAATAGAGGTTGGTACTAATTTTTTAAAGTTATCGTTTTCTATAAAAAACAAGGGCATAAAGCGGATTTCTCTGCCTGCCACTTGGGCGTCTCGCCATACTCCTATGGGTTGGGATGGATCGTTTTCCGTTCCTACCAGTCGGATTTCAAACTCGCTAGGAGCGTATTTGACAAAGGTGCGTATGACTGTTTGAATACCCCCGATGCTAATGCCACTAGGATTGAATTGGTAGAAGATAGTCAAAACAGGTTTACGCATAACTATAAAACCTATATATAGCTAGGTGTGTTGGTAGTTTTTTCGTAGCAACAAAGATTAATTTAGCAGCCGGTGAGTAGATTTTCTTCAGCATTATCGCTTAGCTTACTTGAAAATTCTGGAATTCTCTTCAGCGTTATTACGTAGATTACTGTAAAACACTACTCAAGTAAATTGAATTTGCCAGAGTTCACAGAGAATTCTCAAATCCCATACTTGACTTCATGGCAACTTCATAATAATGAGTTTTAATATTTTTTTTATCCAAAATATCTACTTGATATAGCACTAGGCAATAATTTCGTCCCCAAGCCGAAAAACCCTAGCCTAGCCATTCCTAGGCTCATAGGCAGCCTGCTTCTATCTTAAAATTGAACCCGTTACTACTATCAAAAGTAGGAAATTATAAAATACTCCTTAAGACAGTTGTTGGCTGACTTTATTAATGCGTACAACCACTTAAAAAGTATATTTTTGTATAAGTTTGACTTTCTTACTTTACAATGAATTTTCCGAGGCAACGGATATAAACTGCTAATGAAGTCTGTATTTAAAAATGTAATTTGACATACCCAATACAAAAACACAATTATTTTTTCATCAGGAAGATGAAAAAATAATTGTGTTTTTGTTTATCCGCAGTAGCAGCCTGCAAAAGCGAATTTGCTTACTTTCCCTATCAGGAGAGGCTATGTACGTAAGGGCATTTAAGCAACTGTATAAGTTAGCTGCCTTCGCCGCCAGGAAAGGGGAGCCGCCCCTCTCCTGTAAAAAAGGTTTCCACTGCCCCTAGCCTAATACGGTTAGGATAAGATGATTTGCCATAAGCGTATAGAACGTTTCTACAACGGTACGCTTATGGTTCGATCTAGAAGTATCGACGAATGCCGATTTAAAAGCGATCGCTATTTTTGGGAGCCTTAGCTGTCAGCATTTTTGGCGTACTGGCATCTTCCTTGTAGTATGCCTTGGCATGGTGGAAATAACTATCAGGTTCGTTCTCTACAATCACACCATTGACTACCAAACCTAAAATCTTCTGACCTGATTGCACCAAAAATTGCTTACAAGCAGCAGCACTGACAGTATCAACCACGCCTGGCCGGACTACCAATAAAATACCATCAGTCATTTTGCCCACTGCTAGAGCATCCGCCACCAGAACGATTGGAGGCGTATCAAGGATTATAAAATCGTAGTTTTTAGAAGAATTGTCAATTAATGCAGCCATCCGCTTTGAGTCAACAAGAGCTAATGGATTAGGAGGAATCACCCCAGAAGGAAGCACATCGAGGTTATCCATCACTTCTCGCACAGCCATTCCAAACTCAGCTTGATTAACGATGACATCGCTCAGACCAATTGCATTAGTCAAGTCCCAGATATGATGCTGCATGGGATGGTGCAGATCCGCATCTATTAATAAAACTCGTCTTCCCAGTTGAGCCATAGCCATAGCCAAGTTGGCACAAACCGTAGACTTGCCTTCCTTAGAAACAGAACTTGTCACCGCAATGACTTTCAGCTCTTGATCTGGACTGAGAAACTTCAAGTTTGCCTGAAGCATTCGGTAAGCTTCACTGATAACCGAATGTGGATTATCTCTAACGGGAAGCTGCGGAACAATTCTTTCTAGCTTCTTACTGCGAAAAGTTACTTTTTTCTTCAAAGAAGGAACCATTCCCAGGACGGTATACTTAAATAACTCCCGCACCTCTTTGGCGGTTTTGATGGTTGGATCTTTCAGGTCTACAAGGAAAGCAGTGATTACATAAAGTAGACTGCCTGCCACAATTCCGGCAGCTAGGATTATTATCTTGCGAGTACCTACGGGCTTTTCTGGAACTGTAGCGGCGGCAATTAAACTAGCGTTACCTACATTTTGATTTTCTGCAATTTGTACCTCTTGAAGATTTTTCAAGAGAATTTGATAGGTTGATTGCGCGGCTTCTACTTGTCGTTGTAAATCCCGCTGACCCTGTTGCAATCTGGGTAAAATGTTAGCCCTTTGCCTGTAGGCCGACTGAGCGCGAGATAGAAAACTGACTTGATTAGCCAAGCCTAAGCGTTGCACCTCTGCATTGACTAATTCTGCGGTTAGTTTTTGTTCAAGTTCACCAATTTGTAAATTTTCCCCGGATACTTGTTGGTTACTGCCAACAACCTGACCTACCCGTTCCTGTAGTAAAGCTTTTAATGCTGCTTGTTTACTTTCCAGATTAATTATTCTGGGGTTTTCATCCTGAAGACGGGTGCGCTCGACTGTCAACTCGCCTTCAATTTTTTGGAGTTCTATCAACACTTGCTGAACTGCGGGAGATTGACTGAGCGAGTTTAGTGTCATAGCCCGCTGTGAATTCAGACCTATCTTATTTTGGAAGGCGGCAACTCTAGCACTTGCATCTTCAAGTTCAGCCTGAGTTTGAGCTTTTTTGCTGTCTAGCTCTGCGATCGCTTTTACAGCTGAGCTTCCTTCTTCTTCTAAAGCTACAATGTTATTCTGTTCTTTGAAATTACGCAAATCTGCTTCTGCTTTACGAACATTAGCTTCAGTTTTGGGTAGCTGCTTAGTAATAAATTCGCGAGCCGCAGCTGCTTGAGCGCGGTTATTAAGTATGTTCTTCTCGCGATAAAGACTCATAACTTTGTTGACTATCTTTGCAGCTTCTTGGGGATCTTTGCTTTTAAAGGATATCTGCAAAACATCAGTCCCTTTGATACCTTTTACCGTAAGCTGTTTTAGGAAATCGATAGTTTTTAGGGGGTCTCCCTTTTTGTCTTTCAGCTTTAGGGAATTTATCGTCTCTTGTATTAGAGGTTCAGAACGGACTATCTCTGCTTCAGTATCGAGAGGGGTATTCAGAACGTTTAGCGGTTCCAACTGCCCGATTTTTGCTCCTGCCTCTGTGACTAAGGCAGAAGTCGTATTTTGCTTCTTAAACAAAAGCCTACCTTCTGCTTCATAGGTGGGCTTTTTTAAGAACGCAAATGCGGTAGCTAGTGTAACTGTAAATACAAAAACGGTGGTGGCGGGTAGCCAACGCCGTTTGAGGATAAGCCAGTATTTTTTAAAATCTATATCTTCTGTGTATTCTCTAGTTTCCATAAGAGGCTCGTGTAGGAGGGTGGTAATAAGGTTGTTATCGAGGCAGGTGTATTAGCCGCCCCCAGAAGCGAGTCCTTGGAGTGTGGACTATTTCCTCGCTTATCAAGAGGCAGCATCTGGCAGTTCTTACTCAGCCGACAATTGTATCCTAACAAGGCTAGTGAAAGTTGGAGCAATTAAAACTGTTAATCAAGTAAAGGATGAGCTTAAAGCTGTATGCAGTAGCATCGGACTGGCAGGTCTAGAGAAGATGGATTAACAAGAGCTGGCTTTTGAAATTTGTTGAGACTGACGGACAATAGCACTATGGAAAAGAGTAGAAATGCGATCGCATTCGGTCAAAGCACCCTATAAGCTTATAGTTTAGAGCAGGATTGGGCGCGCGATCGCTATATAATCACCCAGAGAATTGAGTAAAAAATATTTGGGAACATATTTCTGACTTATGCGATCGCTCCACAAATGTTGATATATGTGTAGAAACAGGTTGAAAAATTATTCTTTAGCGAACGGTATTGCCACCACCCTTAACAAATAGGACTATTCCCAGGATTCACTGCATGAATATACTCGCTTCCTGAATGGGGCCACCCCCGTTTATAAGCAGCTTCCTCTGGCTTTCCCCAACCGAGTTGCAAGACAATTTCTAAAAAATCTGACTTCTCCCACTTCCAAAGGCTTGCCCATTCGGTGCCACAAGAAATTCTGTCTACATCTGGTGCCATAATCATCCGGTGGTCTTTACCGTTATTAACGCTCAGGTACAAGTCCATCTCGGCTGTTGCTTCATGCCAAAATAACATTATTGAATTTTTAGCAGCTTTCAGCGTCTCTATATCACTCGGAAGAGCAATTAGCTGAGCATCTACTTCTGGAATTCGTAGAGTTTTGTCCTTGAGTGTTAGCTGTCGCCAGACAATGCCGGAAACGTTGTGTTCCCTCTGGTAGCGATGAACTGCGGCTTTAAAGTCTTGATAGGCTGTGAATTTTTGGATGCCCTCCGGCTTGAGAAACTTGTCAATCAATGGGTTAACTCCAGAAGTCTTGGCAGCTAAATTAAGGCGCTGCCCATTGAGACAGGCGCGGCGCTCAGTAGCCAAGATTTTGATTAGCTCCTCGGTGGTGTAGACTTTTGGCATCAGAACACCATCTGGTCGCGGTTACAGATAGTTTAGCGTCGCTTGCCTTGAAATAGGTCAACAAGTCAGTATCAAATTAACGTCAGCTGGGCGGTTAAAACCGCAGCTACACAGACCGGAGGCGGAGCATCTGCGGCTTTGCTAAACCCGCGCAGGCGGAGTTCAAAACCCGTGATATTCCGATACTCCGCGCAGGCGGACTAGAGTTTGTATAGCTGCGAATTCTATTCGCCAGAGCCGAAGTTGACACTAATGCAAGCGGCCCAAAATAAAATTATTTGGTTAATTCGGTATTAAACTCATTGAATGTTCGCCGCTTCAGTTCTGCTGATTCGGAACGAGGCAACAAGTCAAACACCTCCCGCAAGACATCATCTACCTTCTCATACTCGACCTTGCCCTTCTCGTTCAGCACAACCTCGCCTTTCTGGTTGAGCAAGACTGTCTGAGGGACGACACCTTCATAGTAATAGCCGGGTTCGGTAGCTGTAAAGGTGGATTTTTCTGGAATAGCATCTACGTTGATGGGCATAATATTTGCCGCCCGACCATAAAAAGCTTGTAAGCGGTTGACGACGATCGCGTACTGCTTGCAATCGCTGCTATCGTCTACAAAGAACACCAGCAGCGCAGGTTTTTTCCGGGCGAAAGAGTCTGCCAAAGTCGCTTTCGGCGGCACCAGTGAGCCATTGCCAGCGTAGAGAGCGAAGATATTGCCGTCAAAGTAATCGTCGTTGATGCCTGCTAAGGCTGAGGGAGTTCCCAGCAGCAGCAGCAAACCCAAACAAGCAATTAGCCTCAACAAGTAGCGGTCAAAAAGATGCCGCCACGAACGGCGATAAGCTGCCAGAATACCGAATCGAAAAAGTAAAAGACGAATATTCATATCAAGGTTGCTGTGGAAACTATCATGGTCGCGCCGTCCGTACCATTCAACTGCGGAAACGAAAACAGGCTATTATAATTTACTGCATTCAGGGTAAAAAGATATTTTGATTAAATGCTTGTGCTATTTAAACGCATGATCTCCGCATCTAAATCTAAAGCGGAACTTATTGGGGATATAATATCTAGTCTAAACAATAATATTTTTGCATAAATTCCCCACTAAAAAGCGATAAATAATATAGCTACATAGCCAAATTATTTTCGATTTAATAATCTTCTGCCCTATGAAATTGCACCCAGCTAGAACTTTCCGACTGTTAGCATTGGTATTAACGGGTATTTTATTAGTAGCCTTACCCTTGCTGGCTAAGGATCTTCAATTGCCTTCGAGCCGCTTTGTGGAAGTGAGGCAGATTCGCGGGACAGTAACTTACCAAGGAAGACAGGCAAAAGTAGGCGATCGCTTGACAACATCTGGGCAGCAAATCGCTACGGGAGCAAACTCCAGCGCTGTTTTAGCTGTAGACACTGCGATCGCTACTATCAATGTTTCAGAAAATTCCATTTTACAAGTTAAAAATCTTTCTCTAGCTGCCAAGGGCGGTAGGGTGACTGTCCTGGGGGTGCCTAAAGGGCAGGCAAGGATACAAGCACGAACCTTAAAAAACCCTAATTCGCGCTTGGAAATTAGCTCTCCATCTGGTGTTGCTGGCGTTCGCGGCACCGTGTTTGGCGTTGCGGTTGATCCCAAAGGGAAAACAGGAATTTCTACGCTTGAAGGCGCCGTAGCCACCACAGCTAAAGGGCAAACTGTGATGATAAATGGTGGTTACTCTTCTGTTATTTTTCCTGGTTCCCCGCCAACCTCACCTCGGTTGACGAAGGATAAATTAAAATACAAATTGGAAAGTTTGTCAGCAATCGGCAACAACAAAATCCGGTTGATTTGTATAGTCGATCCGCTAAATTTGGCATTCCTTAATAACCGTTCCCTAGAGATAAATCAAAAGGGTAAAATTGATGCAATACTTCCTGCGCCAGCCAATTCTGATTTGCGGCTAGTGGTTCGTAGCCCGTTGGGAGACGAAAAATATTATAACTTAAGTGCAAAACTTCGGGAATCAGGAGTCAATAGTCAGTAGTCCTTGGCTAATGGTTTTTGAAGAATTAGCACTTAGCAACTGGCTAATGATTAATAACTAATGACTATTAAAATTTCGGTGTTAAATTCTTTATTGCCGGGAGTTATTGCTGGTGTAATTTCCGTGACGATGTGGCAACTGGAGGGATGGAAACCGCTAGAAAATCTGGGGTACAATACGCTGTTTCAAATTCGCGATAGGGGAATTTTGCTATCGCCAAAATGGGACGAACGGGTGGTGGTAATTGCAATTGATGAAACCAGTTTGCAGGAGTATGGGCGATTTCCCTGGAAACGCGATCGCTATGCACAGCTATTGCAAGCGTTATCAGCATCTCCACCAGATGTGATTGGTTTTGATATTCTATTTGCTGAAGAAAGTCCCGAAGATAGCCAATTTGCTGACGCTATGTTTGCTAAGGGAAATGTAGTTTTGGCGAGGGTTTGGGATGACAAAGGTAAACCTTTACCAATCGTACCAAATTTAGTAGAAGCTGCTGCTGCACAAGGGCATATTTTACACAAACCTGATACAGATGGTATCAGCCGTCAGGCGACGCTATTTGTGCGTGAAATTCCATCGCTAGGGGTGGCAATGCTGCAAGTTTATAATAACAGTAACCAAATACCCGTAAGCGATCGCTCTGTTGAATTTCAGCCTGTCTTACTTAATTGGCTTGGAAAAACCCAATCTTTACCAACTTATTCGTTTGTGGATGTTGTGGCTGGGAAATTTCCTAAAAACGCTTTCGCTGGTAAGTTGGTTTTAGTTGGTATCACAGCTACAGCTTCCGATCCCCTGCTGACACCTTTAAATCAAAATCCTCCGACTGCTGGGGTATATATTCATGCAGCTGTAATCGATAATTTGCTTAATAACAGGCTGCTTTCTACTGTACCCATCTGGGGAATGGTGCTGTTGTTGCTGTTGGTTGGCCCTGTTTCCAGTTGGTTATTTTCCACCCAAGGGTCAAAAGGAAGAATTGCGATCGCGTTTTTATTGCTGATAGTTTGGTATGCAACTGCACTATTATTATTCACCTTCGCTAATGTCTGGATTTCCATCGCCGCACCAATTGGGACAATGGTGCTATCAGGGGTGATTTTACAATTGCGAGAACAGCAGGAAAAGCAACAGCTAATGAGTCTGTTTGAAAAATACATGGCTCCGGAGACTGCTAGTTTAATTTGGCGGCGGAAAACTGAAATTTTTCATAAAGGTGAGTTAAAAGCTCAAGAAATGGTAGCGACGGTTTTATTTATGGATATTCGGGGTTTTACTACCATTTCGGAGAAACTAACACCCCGCGAGTTACTAATTTGGCTAAACGAGTATTTGGATGCAATGAGCGATTGCATTATGAACAACGGCGGCGTTATAGATAAATATATTGGGGATGCAATTATGGCAGTGTTTGGTATTCCGTTTCCTCACACGAAGCCGGAAGAAATTCAGCAAGATGCTTTGAATGCGATCGCTGCTAGTTTAGCCATGCACGAACGGCTGCAACAGCTTAATGAACACCTGCTGGCTCAAAACAAGCCAAAAATTGAATTTGGCATTGGCATTCACACTGGTCTAATTATCGCTGGTAGTGTGGGCGGTTCTCGACGTTTAAATTACTCAGTGCTGGGAGATACTGTTAATATTGCTGCGCGACTAGAGGCGATGAATAAGGATGTCAAAGAAGGCAATCCGTATCGTCTGTTAGTTACTGGCGAAACCTATGGATATGTGCGCGATCGCTATTACGCCCGACCCGTCAAAAACCTTCAATTGAGAGGTCGAGAACGAGAGACTTTGATTTGTGCAATTCTGGGCAAAAAATAAGCGATCGCGCATATATAAGCCCACAGGCTTTAATCGTCAGGCGTTAAAAAAAAGTAAAATGTATCACTTGTTACTATACGCCTTCTCGCTTCGGCCTCTTAGTTCAATAATGAAAATATTTATATAAATAATATTGCAGCGTGGTTCTTCCTTATCAAGATAAATTATATCAGAAAAAACCAAGATAAGTCTAGGGGTTTAAACAAGAAATTTTCCTAAAAATGGGTGAAAAACACTTAAATTTAAAAGCGACGAAGAGCGATTTTTAGCCAGACTTTACCGAAGAAATCTTCCTACTACGGAATCCAAACACAGAAGCTTGTTCTGGAAAATAAGTGGATGTAGGCTCTTGTTAAGGTAAAATGCTGACGAGCCAACAACAGCTCAGTAGATAAGCAGTAAAGACGCTTGTAGAAACTTGATAAATCGCGTCTTGGTAGGAGTGTGGTGTGAGGATATCATTTTTCGATAGATTTCGGCTAGGCGTGGCGGTGGCGGTGGCGAAGACGGTAACGGCGCTGGTGCGATCGCTGCGGCTGGGGGCTGCTAGTGTATTACCTGGGGAAATTGCCCGTCGCCTGCATCCGAATCTGTTGCAGCTGCTGTCTCGTCAGGTGAAACACGGGGTTATTTTCATTGCGGGGACGAATGGGAAGACGACGACATCGCTGCTGTTGCGGACGATGCTGGAACGTCAGGGATGGCGAATTGCCCACAATGCTGCTGGTGCTAATCTGGTAAATGGATTAATGACAGCACTGTTGGCAAACACGAACTTAATCGGTCAGTTGAGCGCTGATTATGCGATTTTGGAGGTAGATGAAAATATTCTGCCCAAGGTTCTGCCTTCTATTCAACCGAAATTTATTTTATGTTTAAATCTGTTTCGGGATCAGCTGGATAGGTACGGTGAAGTTGATACGATAAGCCAACGTTGGAAAGATGCGATCGCGCAGCTTCCAAAAGAAACTGTGGTAATCTTAAACGGTGATGACCCGACGTTATCTTATTTGGGTCAGCAGTTGCCGCAACGGGTTTTATCTTTTGGGCTAAGCGAACCAGAAGCCTATCTTGACGAAATTCCTCACGCGGTAGATTCTATTTATTGTCCTCGGTGCGGTCATTCTCTCGATTATCAGGGCGTCTACTTATCTCATCAAGGCGATTTTCACTGTCCCAGTTGTGGCTTTGAGAAAAGCAAGCTGGCAATTGACAGCCGAAAATGGCCTCAAATATTAATCGGCATTTACAACAAATATAATACGCTGGCGGCTGTATTAGCAGCTCAAGAAATTGGGGTCGATACAGATACTCTTCTCGATACAATTAAAAACTTCCACGCGGCTTTTGGGCGGTCTGAGGAA
Organism: Funiculus sociatus GB2-C1; assembly: GCF_039962115.1. Taxonomy (NCBI): domain Bacteria; kingdom Bacillati; phylum Cyanobacteriota; class Cyanophyceae; order Coleofasciculales; family Coleofasciculaceae; genus Funiculus; species Funiculus sociatus. The sequence continues at coordinate 34,515 of NZ_JAMPKJ010000031.1, forward strand.
TTAGAAGTTGCGGGAAAAAAGGTGCGGATTTTGTTATCAAAAAATCCCGTGGCGTTGAATGAAACTATTCGCGCCGTTAATCAGCAAAGAAGTAATGGTGGTTTCTCTACAACACTGATGGTGTTGAACGATCGCACGCCCGACGGTACAGATGTATCGTGGATTTGGGATGTGGATACGGAAAAGTTGGTGGAGAAGGGGGGAACTGTGGTGGTGAGCGGCGATCGCGTCTATGATATGGCGCTGCGTATCCGCTATAGTCAAGCTGAGGGAAATGTCTGCAAGTTGATTGTAAAGGAAGATTTGCAGGATGCGATCGCTACAGCTTTAGAACACACTCCGACAGGGGAAACTTTGCACATTTTACCTACTTATTCGGCGATGTTGGAAGTGCGCGGGATTTTGACTGGGCGGCAGATTTTGTGATTTTAAAAACCGCAGTGGCGCAGAGGACGCAGAGGAAGAGAGGGAACAGAGGGAGTAGATGGAATTAACTATTGGTTGGCTTTATCCGTCGTTGATGAGTACCTATGGCGATCGGGGCAATGTGATATGCTTGCGCCAGCGCGCCGAATGGCGGGGAATTCAGGTGAATGTGTTGTCTTTGGCGCAGGATACGCCGCCAGAAGAATTTCACAAGGTGGATGTGTTGGTTGGTGGCGGCGCACAAGACCGACAGCAAGAAATCGTGATGCGGGATTTGCGGGGGGCGAAGGCGGAGGCTATCCGCGAGAAGATTGAAGCTGGGACACCAGGGGTGTTTACTTGTGGGTCGCCGCAGTTGTTGGGACACTACTATGAACCAGCGTTAGGTCAGCGGATTGAGGGATTGGGTTTGTTGGATATGGAAAGCAAGCATCCAGGCCCAGACGCGCGTCGCTGTATCGGTAATGTAGTTTTTGAGGTGACGGCGACACGGTTGGCGCAGGATTTGCAAAAGATGCTGGGCGCTGCGCCAGTAATAATTGGGTTTGAAAATCACGGCGGTAGAACTTATCTGGGGAAGGTGGAACCGTTGGGACGTGTGGTTAGCGGTTACGGTAACAATGGGGAAGATGGGACGGAAGGGGCGTTTTATCGGAATGCGATCGCTACCTACTCTCACGGCCCGCTTTTACCTAAAAATCCCTTCGTCGCTGATTGGTTGATTCAGACAGCATTATTAGAAAAGTATCAAACCCCAGTGTCTTTGGAACCGCTAGATGATACTTTAGCAACGCAGGCACGAGAAGCCATGTTTAAAAAATTAACTGCGATCAAGAAATAAATAATTGCTAATGGTTAATGGGGTTTTCTTACCATTAGCAATTAGTAAGAGTAGGTTGGGACTGTGCAATAGCGAAACCCAACAAATACTTATGTTATCTTGGTTGAGGTGCCTCAACTACAATGATTTTTAAATAATGGTTTGTTACTACGATTAGCCATTAGCTTGATTTCATGATAGACCACGATCGCTTATTCAAAGAATTAATTTCTACCTTTTTCTGGGAATTTATCGAATTATTCTTCCCCGAAGTCTCTGCATACTTAGAAAGAGAACCAATAACCTTTTTGCCGCAGGAAATATTTACAGATGTGACATCAGGCGATCGCCGCGAAGTCGATTTAGTGGCAAAATGCCAATTTAGGGGTAAAGAGTCATGTTTTCTAATTCATGTCGAGAACCAATCTCAATCACAAACAGATTTTAGCGAACGGATGTTTTTTTACTTCGCTCGTTTGTATGAAAAACATCGCTTACCTGTGTACCCAGTCGTAATATTTTCTTTCGATTACCCTCTGGAGGAGCAGCGAAATTTTCATCGAGTCGAGTTTCCTGACAAAGTAGTGTTAGATTTTAACCACGCTGTCATCCAGCTAAATCGACTCAACTGGCGAGATTTTTTGCAGCAACCTAACCCAGTAGCCGCTGCATTAATGTCTAAGATGCGAATTGCCCGGAAAGATAGAATTAGAGTCAAGTTAGAATGCCTGCGTTTGCTGGTAACGCTGCGTTTAGATCCCGCAAGGATGCAGTTGATTTCTGGGTTTGTGGACACCTATCTGCGGCTGAATGCAGAGGAAGAAAGGCAGTTTCAAGCCGAGATTGTTAGGATTGAACCAGTCGAACGGGAGGAAGTTATGGAAATTGTCACAAGTTGGATGGAGCAAGGAATCGAGCAAGGAATCGAGCAAGGAATCGAGCAAGGAATCGAGCAAGGAATTGAGCGGGGAAAACAGGAACTTGTCCTGCGTCTGCTCAATCGTCGGTTTGGTACACTTGACCCGGAATTTCAACAACAGATTTCTCAGTTACCAGTGGCACAATTAGAAAATTTGGCAGAGGCTTTACTGGATTTTTCAACTGTCGATGATTTGCGTAATTGGTTGAGTAATAATTAGGCGAATGGGAAGACAGAAGAAGGCTAATTGCTAATGGTAAGAAGAAACAATTAGCAATTAGTTGTTTTGCATTTTACCTATGAAGTTCGTCTGGCAAGTTGCGCGATCGCATCCGCCAACTTAGATGGCTCAACAGGCTTGGGGATATGCCTCTGAAAGCCAGCTGCCATAGCAAAAGCGCGATCGCGATCGCTGGCGTAAGCCGTCAGGGCCACAGCGGGAATTTCTCCCCCAGCCTGGGAGTCGCGCATCCTGATTTTACGAATTAGAGCATAACCATCCTCTTCCGGCATCCCAATGTCGCTCACCAAGACATCTGGCTGCCAATCTTCCAGTGTCTGGAAGGCTACGATTGCTGATTCCACTGCCGTCACTTCGGCTCCCCACTCCTCTAGCGCTACCTTAATAACCTCGCGAGTGTCCGCCTCGTCATCCACAAGCAGCACCCGCAAACCTTTGAGGGAGATTGAGGATTGGTGATTGGTGATTGGGGTAGGGCGTGAGTCTTTCTGCGTCCCTAATCCCTTATCAATGAGTGGCACTATCACCGTGAAAGTCGATCCTTTGCCTTCGCCGGGGCTGCTGGCGCGAACGGTTCCACCGTGCAACTCCACCAAGTGGCGGACAATAGCAAGACCTAAACCTAGTCCGCCGTGCGATCTTGTAATTGAACTATCGGCTTGGCGGAACCGCTCAAAAACGTAGGGTAAAAAGTCAGGGCTAATACCTTTCCCCGTGTCGCTAATTGTAATTTGAGCATAGTTGTTCGTTGGCGTTGGAACGCTGTTAGAACCTGACAACTCTTCCCTGACAACTGACAACCGAATCTCCACCTTCCCGCCTTCAGGGGTGAACTTAATCGCATTAGAGAGTAGATTCCAGATGATTTGCTGTAAGCGATCGCTATCGCCCAACACTGCACCCACCGAGGGATCGAGTACACTCTCAAGCCGAACCGATTTGGACTCAGCAGCGGGGCGCACGGTATCAAGCGCCAGATTAATCAGCGGTGTCAGTTCCATCGGGCGAATATTCAGGCTAAACTTACCCCGAATAATTCGCGAGACATCCAGAATATCGTCAATCAGTTGCGCCTGAGATTTAGCATTGCGTTCGATAGTCTCCAAAGCCTTAGCCGTGGTTACTTCGTCAAACTTGCGAGAACGGAGCAATTTAGCCCAGCCCAGCATTGAGTTAAGCGGCGTGCGGAGTTCATGGGAAACCGTCGCCAGGAAATCATCCTTCATGCGGTTCGCCGCCTCTGCGTCGGCGCGTGCAGCTTGTTCGCGAAAGAGCAAATCATCCTTGATTTGGTTAGCAGCTTCCAGTTGCGCCGTGCGTTCGATGACTCGCTGTTCCAGTTCGGCGTTCATAGTGCGGATTTTTTCTTCCGCCTGCTTGCGGTCTGTAATATCGCGACTTACGACTAAAGCGGATGCGATCGCGCCTTCCTTATTTAACTCTGGCACCACACGCGATTGAAAAGTGCAGAGTCCGTTTACCGTCTCAGTCTCGAATTCAATTGCTTGTTCTTCACCTGTTTCAAAGACTTTTCGTAGCGTTTTTTCCCACAATTGCGACAACTCTTCTGGTGAGCCTAGTTCCGGGGGAGACTTGCCAATGAATGCGTTTGATGGCATTCCACTTATCCGCTCCACTGCTGGATTCACGTAAACATAACGCATTTCTCTATCTAGACGCATAATCGCATCCGGCGCATTTTCCAGCAGTGCTTTGAATTCCTGCTGGCGACGATAAAGCTCCTCCTGTGCTTGCTGGCGCTCTACGATTTCATTTTCCAGTTTTCCATTAGTTTCTAACAGTTGCCGGGTACGTTTTTGAACCCGTTGTTCTAGAGTTTCGTTAGCTTGTTTGATTTCTTGAAATTTTTCTTGGAGCGCGATCGCCATCAACTTGAAGTTGTGAACTAGAGAACTTATCTCCGCCACTTGGCTGTTGGGCCAATTAATTGCTTCTCGTTCCCAGAGTCGATTTGGCAAGTCAGTAGTCACCCCTGCCAATTGCAACAATGGGCTAACTAATCCGCGACTTAGAAAAATCGCCAGGATCAGCGCCACCATCGCAATTAATATCATGAGCGCTAGAGCAATAATATAAATGCTCTCTAGGTAATTTACTTGTTTTGCGGCGGGTATTTCTACCACCAAAGTCCACGGAATATTGCCGCCAATGGGAATCTCTTCGACGTAAAAAGAGTTTCTCCGCTGCATTATAGGAGGTGAGTTTCCTTTAGGTGGCAGCCACTGATATATAGCGCCATTAATTTCCTTTATCTCTCCACCTCTCCTGCGGTCGAAGCGTTCCATTACCACTCGTTCCGACTGAGTGCTGGCAATAATAAAACCTTTAGTATCAACTAGAGTTACTTGCATATCCTGAGCAATAATATTGTTTTTGAGTAATTGGCTGATGTCTGGCAAATCCAGGGAAGCAAAGGCAATCCCACGAAATCGATTTTCTCCAAGCACGGGTACGCCTAAATCAATCTGAGGAATCAACAAGTCACTATTAGCATAAACTTCGCTCATTACAGGTTGCAAAGCTGTTTTTATGGCGTTAAAGATGTAATTATCGCTGAGGTTTACGCCAATCTTTAAAGTTTTCTCTTTATTTGTGGTTGGGGAAGCAGCAATGATGCTACCTGCCTCATTAACCAAATATATGTTGTTAAAATTTGGGGATGTTTGCTGTAGAATTTCTGTATTTTCCTGCAATCGGTCTGAAGGTGCCATATCCGACTTAGCAGCGAACTTTGCTAAAGCGCTAAGTGCATTCAAATTTTCCTCGTGCCAAAATATCAGTTCAGCAGCTACCTGTTGAGAAGTTGCTGTTAGTTCAGCTTGAATTATATGGGTTCTGTTGTCAAGTACACGCTGGTTTTCCAAAACCATCAGCAGAATTGTTGGAAAAAAAACAAACGCTACCAATAAATTCAATAAAATCTGCCTCAGGGAAAGAGCCTGTTTTACTTTACGGCTTTTTACCCATTTATGAATTGGCAAGCAGGTAATAATTAGGCTGGAGACTAAAGCATTAAAAATGCCGTTTACAGCCTGCTTTAACATAATTAAACTGGTTGGTATGGCAGGCATATCCATAATGGTGCCATAGAATATCCATACTAAAGGCATTCCAATCAACACCCAATAAATCCCATCCAGTAGAACCATATTCTGGTTCTTGCGCCGCAACAGCAAGCCTACAAATAAAGCTTCGCCAGTAGCAATAATTGCTGCATAAGGATGATTCCAAAATAAAATTGTGTAAGATCCAGCAATGATAGCGGCTATGGTACCCCACAGGGTTCCGAAGAGACGCACCACAATCAAAACAGCAATGCTACCAAATAGAAAATCTACTCCAAAAAAGAGTGGTAGGCTGAAATAATTACCTACGTAACCTGCTGTTATCAAAATTACCAGTAACAGGGCGGATTTTTTAAAAAAGGGAAATAATGGCATCTCCCGCAACTTATTATTTAACATCGTTACAGTTTACAGCGCCCATTTTTCCGTGAAGCACACCAAAAGGAGGAATTACCTGCTTTTGGCATTTAACTTTACATTGACTAAGCTATTCCTACTTTTGTTTTTGACTATTTTTTCCAAAGCGGGTTTCCTGCAAAGTAGTGCCGATCCCTTGGATAACACCGCGACCTACTAAACCAATGGCTCGCCCAATTACTTGTGTTAAAATATAGACAACGCCGCTGCCTAAAAAAGCAACGGTTGCTCGGATACGAGGCGCGATCGCATCCCGGGTTTCTAGCAGCAGCGTAACCGCTAGTTGCAAGCCTGTTAGTTGTTCTAACTCAAATGCGCGAGGCGCATAAATAGAGACTTTTTTGATACCGATACCATTCAAAGTCAATAAAATATATCGGCTTTCAAAAATTGCCTTTGGCTCCTCAATATTAATTTCTCGACGATACTTCCAACTCAACTCATTACGAAACCGGGCAATTTCCCGCGATGAAATCAAGCGACGGGTATAAAAACCTTGTTTAATCGCTTCCACATCGGCAAAATAATTTAGAAGTGGTTGCACTACGCTATTTGCAACTTGAATTACTAAATTCTCTAAGATAAATTCTATATGTTGCCTTGCTTCTGGTGTTCCATAGGGATAAACAGCATTCTCGATTGTAAGTGGAGTCTGAAACAGTAAATGCGTAATCATCTCCCCTATAAAAGGAATTTTATCCAAAATAGATGATTGAACAATTAGTACGTCTCGCAGTAAAGTATTAACAATGTCTACTTCTAAATTGCCAATTGGCAGCGTGTAGTATTTGCCAAAGAAATCAGTAGTAGACTGCTGCCACAAATCTCGTAAAATAAGAGAACGCTTTTGCGCGATCGCTTCCGGCGGCACCTGAGAAAGGCGCAATTCATCTAAGACATCCTGCAATTTATCCAAAATCAGATAAAGCAATTCCCGTTTTTTCTCATCTCGCAGGATATCAATTTCCAACGGAGCGCCAGTCAAGTTTTGCACGCCATACTGGATCTTGTTCAAAGTAGAGCTGAGTGCTGAAGGCTGAGGACTGAGTGCTGAGGGCTGGGGATTCACAGGCGGGACATCTGTGCTACGGGCTGGGGTGGTGGTGAAAAATAGATTCTCCTTGGTCTTCCTGGTCGCCTCTGGACTTCCTACCACTGGCAATAGCTGATTCACTAGCCAACGCGATGCTCGGAGTTCTCGCAGCCTTCCTGTTAAAATCAACCAGTCTAGATTGGAAAGATTAGGATTTTGGATTTCGGCTGCTACTTGAGCGATCGCTTCCTCAATTTGCCCTAGTCCAGACTGCCGCATTTGCAGCAACAATAATGAACGATTTTTCTGTGTGACACCTGAACCCCTTACAGAAGGGATATTTTGCGTCTGTACAAGTTCTGACCAATATGCTTCGCCAGAGGCTACCTGACACAAAACTTGTGCTATTACCGAGATGTCGGTTCCTTTGAGGCAATAGCCATCCGCACCTGTAGCTTTTGCGGCTGCAAGCTGGGCTGGTTCCTGAACCCAAGTCAGGAGAAACACTGGCAAGTTGGGATACTGCGCCTTTAATTCCCCACACAGCTGCAACCCAGGCGACCGATCCGACCCAGAGGAACCTAAACCTAGTTCTAACACTACCAAGTCCGGGGTGTTTTCTGTCCCAGTGCTACTTAACAGCCTCTCCAAGGCGGCTGCGCCAGAATCTGCTTGGGCGACGACTTGCAGGGCGGGAAACGGCTCCAGCGCCATCCGTAGACCAAGCCGGAAGATTGGGTCATTATCAATCAAGATCAGTTTAAACGGGCGAGCCGCTCGTTGGGCATCCAGTTGGCGATCGCTCATCAAAAACCTCCTTATTCACGCCGCAATCCCCTGCTATAACAGATTACTCATTTACAGGGAGAATCGGCTAAAGTGCTAAGCGGATCGAGGCAAATCAGTATAAATTTACCGGGAATACCCGAAACTAGGTTTCTGTCCTAGAATTTTCCTAATTTAAACATGATTCCTATATTTAAGGGAAATTTATCTCCATTCATTAAAAAAATTGTTGTTTATACCTAAATTATTGAAATAATATTCAATCGTGCTTTTTCTACAACAACATCATCTAGTGAATAAATGTTGTTCAAAGCTGAGAACCTTGATGGAGTCTTGGTTTGAGCTAAGAGCGGTAGCACATAAAAAAAGCATAAAACGTAAATCCCTTCTCCTAACGTATATCTATGGTTATATTTGTTCTCAGTGTAATTTATAACTTGAGAGCCACGTTTAGATGCGATATTTTTCGTAATCTGAAATACATATAGAAAGCCGAAACCGAATTTATTCCGTTGTATTCTCTCAAGGAGATATTCAGATTATGGCAATCAAAATTGTCAAATCAAGTCTCATGGCACTGGGTATTTTTTCTGCCATTTCTCTATCACCGCTATTATTTAACGGTGGACGTGCAAATGCTCAGACACGTTACCCGGAGATAAATCCAGGGATGATGAATGAGGCTCCAACTGATATTAATCGTAGTAATAATCAAAGACCAAAGGAGTTGAATTTCGATTCAACTCCTTATGCTCAAAATCCACTAGATCCAACTGGGCGAAATGAGGGGCCAACTGCGCCTCTTGAAAGGGCTACACCCACCGCATCTAGTCCGATCACAGGTTATATTCCTAAGACAGCTCCACTGCTGAGCTATGGTAGCCGAGGAGCAACAGTTATTGAAGTTCAAAGTGTACTGACACAACAGGGACTCTATAATGGCCCGATTGATGGCATTTATGGGCCAGAGACGCAAGCCGCCGTCAAAGTCTTTCAGGAGTCAGTAAACATAACTCCTGATGGCGTGATGGGACGTGGGACTTGGGACGCTATGATCAAGAGATTGCAGCAGGGTTAAGATGTAGAAAATATCCATCTTCAGGGCAAAGATGGATATTTTCAGTTATTATCCTGGGATTGGGAATCACTCTCAGAAAAGTCTTCTGTTGGTGAAGCCGCAGCCTCAGCAGCCCTTCGTCTTGCCTCCCAAATCGCATTTCGTTCCGCATCCCAGCGAGCGATCGCGCCTTGAGCTTCCCGATAAAGCGCCCTACCAGAACGAATCTCAGAAGCCTTATTAATCGCACCAGTCAACCGTCCCTCAGCCGCCAGAGCAACCGCCGCGTCGAGAATGGGCATATCTTCAGTAGTTTGAATTTGTGTCACCCATTCAGTCAGCGCCGCCTGTGCTTCTGGATATAAAGCCCGTCCGGGGCTAATTTTTTGAGCAGCTTCAACAGCAGCTTTGAGATTTCCCTGAGTCGCCAAACCCTTTGCCAAATTCAAGATTGGCTGATCTTCCATCGTTTGGACTTTTTTAGTCCATTGAGCGATGTAGGTTTGTGCTTCTATCCGCAAAGGCTGACCCTGTTTAATTTTACTCGCCTCGGTAACAGCAGCCTTTAAACTTTCCAGTGTTCCTGGTGTCGCCAGTTGTCTAGCGGTTAATAAAGCCGTTCTGTCTTCAATCTGTTGAATTTGCTTGCGCCAATGAGCAATTAAAGTTTGGGCTTGTAAGCGTCCGGGACGCTCAGGCGCGATCGCAGAAGCTTGGTTAATTGCCAGTTGGAACGCCAACGGTTGATCGAAATTGGCTATGGTTTCGGCATAGTGCATATGGACGCGATCTTGCAAATTATTAGCCCAAGTTTTGGCTGTATCTTTTGCATTCTGATAAAGGGGGCTTTTTGGCGAAATCTCGCGCACACCCGCTTTCGCTTCTAAAAAGCTGAAAATATTATCTTGTTGGGCAATAACATAAGAGCGACCGAGTTTAATCCAATCTTGAGCTTCTGTATAAACTGAAGCATCAGAGGGAACCAGCTTGGCAGCAGTCAACGCACCGTCATAATTTTCTTCCTGAAAGCGTTCGGCTGCAATTTTCAGCAATTCCTGACTCCAGAGATTTCTATCAGCTTGCGCCTTGGGTTTGACGTAGCTTTTCGAGTCTACTTTTCCCGCCAAAGCGATCGCTTGTGCCAGATTCTCACTCGTCTTTCTATCGGCGAATTTTCGCGCCTCTTCCAACTGCTGCCAAGCGTTTTTTTCTAACGACATCCGATCGACGTGTCGCTCGATTAGTTTGTCATCCCAGTAAGGGCTATTTAACGCAGATAGATTTTGTATTAGTTGGGAAGCCTCAAACCATTTTTGCTCTTTTAAAGCAACATGGAAATTTTTACTAATTTCCTCGCCCCGTCGCCATTCTAATTGCCATTGTTGCATCCTCTCTTTCACCTGGGGATGAAAAGGACTTGAGGAAGGAATCTTGCGGGCAATAGCGATCGCTCCGGCTAAATCTCCCTCGTCAAATTTTGCCTGAGCAAACCCTAAAATTGATTTCGACCACTCCTCCATCATCCCCCGCGCTTGAGAGTAGAGCGAGTGATCCGGCGGTAAACTTTGAACAAACGTTATTGCTTCGAGCAATTGATCTAACTTACCAGTCTCGGCCGCCTGCTGAGCGCAAAACAGCCGATCCGTTTCCGGAGCTATAGGCGAGATATTTTTGCAGTTAGCCTGCGGCGGTATCGTTGCCAGCCAAAAGAACGCCCCTGCTACCGTCCCTCCCAAACCTAACAAGAGAGTTAACCAAAACAACCACAAACCCGATAAGCCGCAACGTTTTTTAGGCGATGCCATAGAGGTTTGGATAACCTCAACATTAGATTCAATTTCTGGAGAATCGTCATCCTTAACACTCGTGGCAGATCCTTTGGCATTCGGGACAACTCTGATCACCAGTTTACGCCCTTGCCCAGAGCGCAACCTATTAGCTGCTCGTACTTGAAATTCTTGTAACTGTCTTCTCACAACCACTACCCTTGAGTCCTGTCCTTATTCTGCGTTCTGCAACAAAAAGCGATGCCAACTTTATCTGGATTTAAATCGTCGCTACTGTAAAGGGTCTAAGACTGATAATAAAAGTTTTGAGATTCTAGAGCCTAAACCTTTATGCTGGAATTTAGGATTAGAGCCACAGATTTCCCGCTTGAATGCCTCTCCCCCGCTTGAAGCCGTCTGTAATTTCAATTTAACGAATGTCCCTCCTGAACCCTTTTACCCCCTCTCCCCCTAAAACCGGAAAAAGGCGCTCCTCCCAACCTCCTAGCAATAAAATTTCCTTATCTTTCCCCAGCTGGCGAACCAGATGGAGAGCGTGGGGGGCGGCAAAAAGCTTTAAGAAGGATTCTTCATTTTTGCCTTTTGCCTGTCTAGCCCCATTGGGTTCACATTCACTTATGCCTTCCTCCAACTTTCTCCCGGCAAAACTTTTACTCAAGCGATCGCTGCTGCCCTTTAACATAACTAAGAAGAGGCATATTGATTTATTTCCTTTGATAGAGGTGCCATGAGCCTGAGCATTCGGCATTGGCTGGCGGAGCGCCAGATTGAACTGGCGACCTTGAGGCACCCCGGCACGCAAATCGCCGGAATTGCCTTTCGCATTGCACAGGACATGGAAGTTAAGAGCCTGACACCTTTTGATATCAGCGCCTTGGCAGAAGTCCTAGAACTGCCCCTGAGAACCGCGAGTCTAGTGGCAGGAGTAGTTTCCCAGCTGAGTGTTGGGTTGCTGCACATTCTAAGTCAGAAAAAGCCCCTCAAGCGCAACGAAGGTACTTGGCTCACCTTCCAAATTGCCTATATTAATGCTTTACAAGGCATTTTAGAGCAAGAATCTTTACTTAGAAGGCCGTGGCTATCCCGTGCCGGGATACCAGGGGGCTCGGAAGACTTGTATGGGCAGGTGTGGGATTCACCCCTGGCTGATGTCCATTTGCAAGCTTTTCTAAAAACCCTGCGCCCCGGACGCTTGAGCGATACTCAAGCAGAACAAGCCCTGTTGCAAATTGGCAACTCGTTTCTAGTGCAGCAGATGAACAGCACCTGCATCGCCTGGTTGATTGCCAATGGTGCGGAGGAAACAGAAGCTAAACTGATTACCCAACGCTTGGTTAATGGACTGCCTGGTTATCTGCTGGAAGCGATCGCCCAAAATGCTCTCCCCTTGGCACAACTACAAAAGTTTGTCCAGTTGGGAAGTTTAGTAACTGGTTATGATAACATCCCAGCGTCAGCAAGCAACGATCAGAGTTCTCGGTTCTCAACAACTCTTAATTCTGAGGAACCGGAATTAAATTTCCCCCCCCAATCCTTTCCTCTCAACCGACACCGGGAAAGCTATCGGGCGGCGCTACTCCAATCTCTCTCAAACCCGTTACTGGCAGAACCCTTTTCTTTAAAAGATTTATACGTGCCGCTAAAAGGCAAAGAGGTATTAGTTACAACTAAGCAGCCTTTGGGGAAGGCTGCGATCACTAATGACGCTTCGCCACCAGTTGATTTAATGGAGTGGGTGACGCTGCAACTGGAGGATAAGAAAACTATTACCGCGATCGAAGCCGATCCGGGTATGGGCAAAACCAGTTTCTGCCAGATATTCGCAACACACGTTGCCCAGCAACTGTATCCCAAGTGGATGCCAGTGTTAATCCGCCTCAAGGATGCCACTTTAGGGAAAACTCTAGAAGAAACATTGAATTCCGCCTTCCCCTTGGGCAGATTCAAAGATGCAGATGGTTGGTTCTCAGTGCTGCATCCTCCCTGCTTGTTGATTCTGGATGGCTTAGATGAACTGCCCCGCTCAGATCGCACAGGATATCATTTCGCTGCCTTCCTGAACCAGGTAACTTCGTTTCAGGCGCGATCGCTCTCCTTAACCAAAGGTACTCCTCGCCACAAAATTATTCTCACCAGTCGCCGGGGAATCGGGGAATGGGGTAAGGGAAGCGAAGAAATTCCCTACTCTCTATTCCCATTGATGCGGCGAATAACCATCCAGCCGCTAGAACAAGATGAATTTCGCCAGTGGTTCAAGAATTGGGCGAAACTACAATCAAAAGCGATCGCACAGGGATATTTTTCTTTTTTAAAACAAAGAAGTGCTTTTACTCCAACTCCAGAAAGAACCCCAGGCGGTGCTAGTTCAGTAGCTAACACTCTTGTCGGACAGCCTTTAATGCTTTATCTGATGGGTGTTTTACATCGAGATGGTTTGCTAGACGACAGCATTTTTCATCGGGCATTATCCGAGGTCAAATTTGAAATTTACGACCGGATTTATTCTTGGCTGTTAGCATACCCAGATGCTGGCAATACCACCATACCTTTTGTAGTAAAGGAAGGTCTAGCCCATGCCTACCGCAGTACGGATGCGATCGCTAATCTCTTAGCCAACCGTCGCCCCGAAGACGTGCGCCAAGTAATGCAAGTTACAGCACTTTCGATTGTGCAAACCTGTAAAAACAAGGTGACGCAATCAGCGCTAAAGTCGAAGCACTTAGAAGACAACTTACCAATATTTTTCTTCCAAATCCCCAATTCCCAATCCCCAATCTCCAGCATTGAGTTCTCCCATCCCAACCTGGGAGAATACCTCTGTGCAGAAGAAATTGCCCTCCAGTTGCAAGCCCTCACCGATCAATTTCAAGATACCTACGGTGAACTCAACTTTACAATCAAATCCTCACTTGCTGTAGCCCAGCATCTTTACCAATTACTAGGTTATGGCTTGTTGTCAGTTGAAATAGAAGAAATGGTGGTTGAGCGGCTGCGGCGACAGCAAGAACGCAAAGAAGTACACTTTAGTTTAGGTGCGCTGTTTAAACGCCTTTATCGCTTCTATCGCGCTTACTGTCGGGGTCGCTGGCTGGATGAAGGAATTGCCCATCAGGTTTATGCCCAGTTTCAAGCACTGCACAACCCCCTAAAAGTGCTGCAAATCGATGCTGCGGTTGGGGTGAATGTATTTTTGCTGCTGTGCGCGATCGCCCGCCAAAGTCGAATTCCCTTTTTGCCTTGCGGCGATCCCAACCAGCCTCTTGATTTTGACCCTGACGCCTTGCTGAGTTTCATCGGTCGCACCGCTGTTCTGTCTCCTACAGCTTTCTGGGAACGGGCGCGACACAACCTTTTGCAAGTGCAACTTACTGCTGCCTACTTAAATCATGCCTGGTTTGCAGATGCTAACTTGCAACAAGCAAATTTGTCCTGGGCTGATTTAACTGGAACAAATTTAGCAGCTGCGAACCTTCAGCAAGCAAATTTATCCTGGGCTAACTTAGCAGGAGCTAACTTATCAGGAGCTAACCTATCAGGAGCTAAGCTAGAAGGGGCTGATTTGTCAGGTGCTAACCTGCTAAAAACTAATCTTACCCAAGCGAATGTAAACCATGCTTGTCTGTTTGAAGCTTTACTAGATGACCAAAACCATCACTTTGCCAGGAAAAATGGAGCAATATTTTCCTTAGAGGAGTTTCAGGCATACCGCCAAAGTTTAGCTTATTTCCCATCAATGGGCAGCAATCAAACTAAAGTGGAAACAGAATCTACAGCTTTTCCGATAGAGAGTGCCGAAGGAGAACCGTTCTTGCCGGATGATCAGGAGAGCGAGAGCGAAGAAGATGAGACAGTAGTAGCAGACACTTATGGGATGGAGGGATCGACTCTGCCTAATGAAGATCCTACAGACGCAGATTACCAGTACCGTGATGAGACAGCGATCGCAGAAAATCCCCTGAATCGCAACTAGGTACTCACAACGTTGGGAATGGTTGAGCTACTGCAAAACCCAACTTTTGCTTCACCCTGTTGGGTAAGGTGCCTCAACTATTCCCTACCAAGAGTTTAGTATTGAGTTGAAAATAATTACAAATGACTATACAGGCTGAGAGTCTGATTCCTTACCTTTGTAGCCGTAGAAGTTAATACAATAGTCAGTAATCCGAACCCCTGTCTGTTGTTCAATTTCTTTAAGCACGGATTCCGGTAGTTCCACGTAAACGTCTAAAATCTGATTGGTATCCAAACAGTTTACATGGCTGTGAGCATCGCTGATATTACCGTACAAGCGACCATCTGCACGCTCAATACACTCAATAATCCCTTGAGCCGATAGCGCCTCTAAATTTTGATACACAGACGTATGACCGATATCCTTGCCTTCCTGATTTAAGCGGTCATAGATTTCTCTCGCCGAAAGGTGTTCTTTGGCTTGCCAGAGCAATTCCAGGACGAAGCGGCGTTGACGGCTGACGCGCATACCCAGCGTCTGACACCGATTTAAGGCATCCTCCAAGGAGCGTATAGGTTTGACAGGTGCCGCTTCTTTTTGCATACTTTGGAATTTTACACTTTTATGTGCTAACACAAACTCATTTCAACTTTAACCTAGTTTTTCTGTGAATGTCCACTGTTTATAAGTTGAGGGAAAGTAAAGCACCCTATACGATAGAATACTCAGGCGATTTTATTCTTACAGCAAATTTTTTTCTATAAGCCGCGCGATCATAGCTGTTCTAAAAGTTACACCTAGTTTGCTAAAAATTCGCCGCAAATAAGTAGCGACAGTCCAATGGGTGATGCCAAGCTGGTTCCCAATGCACTTGTTAGGTAGACCCTGTGCCACCAAACGCGCGATCGCCAGTTCACGCGGACTTAAAGTAATCTGATTCCTAAAACTAGGGCTGCACCTTACCACATAATAGCGTATTCCGTCAACATCTGACTCAAATATTACCTCATTCACCGTCTGCTCAGATTTTTGAAGCACTTTCGATGGAGAAGAAGCATCTACTTGCTCTACGAGGTGTTTCAGCATTTCTTGCGGAATCATTACCTATCCTCGCCTTATACTTAGTTTCTATTTAACGGTTAAAATTCGTGAATTTACGCAACTTATCGGGAATAAAAGCAAAGTGTGTATGTATTCTTCATAAAATTTAGGGAAAATACTAGATTGCTAACACTTTATTGCTACACTGAACCGAAAACAGATTTCGGAGCTTGGCTGATATTGGAGTAACCAAGCTGGGCGTTAATAAAAAAAGTAACTGTTAACGCATTTCTAACAGCGGCGATAACAAAAAGCTAACAGGTGAGAGCGTTGAAAGCGTAACGATGCTGTAACAATGGAGAGAGAAGCCAGCGCTAGATAGCGCTGTTGTCAGTATTTGGAATGTCTCACCCAAACATGGTTAAATGACGACGACAATCGCGCTAAATTCTAACATCATTCACAGTTTGGATCTGTCGCCAGTGCAAACGGTAATCGAAAAGCTGTTGCAAGAAGAGGCGATCGCATCCGGGGAACAGCAGCTGCTTTTTGACATCGACTACCCCCGCGAACCGGAAGATCCACGAGAACTTTCAGAAATCCCAGAAGTACGACTTTGGTTTCTTCGCCTGGATAGTCGCTATCCTTGGATGCCGTTTCTGCTGGATTGGAAATCTGGCGAATTTGCCCGCTATGCCGCCATGCTGATACCACACCAGTTCCATCGTACAGAGGGGATTCAATATAACCCAGAAGCCCTAGAGATTTTTGTAATGCAAAAAATCTTTGTTTTGTCGGATTGGATGCAGCAGATGGGAATACCTAGCCAATCGCGGCTGAAGTCAATGGCTAAAATGCTGGGTTACGAGTTGGATGATGCTTTTTTTGAACTGGTGCGCTAAATCAGTATGGGAGAAGCAATTCGTGGCGAGAATTTGTGGCGAAACCATAAGGTTTTTTGCACGAATGCTTCTCCCCTAGCCACAAACGACTTCTGATAATATGAATTGCGGAAGACTCTGAGAGGGAGGGGTTCTTTTCTTGCCTACACTTGGCGTGAATATCGATCATATTGCCACCATTCGGCAGGCACGGCGGACAGTAGAACCAGATCCCGTAGCAGCTGCGGTGCTGGCGGAACTTGGGGGTGCTGATGGCATTACCGTGCATCTGCGTGAAGATCGACGGCACATCCAAGACCGGGATGTGCGATTATTGCGGCAGACAGTGCGGACTCATTTGAATTTGGAGTGCGCCCCTACGTCGGAAATGGTAGCGATCGCTCTCGACATCAAACCTGATTATGTCACCCTCGTTCCCGAAAAAAGGGAAGAAGTAACGACAGAAGGCGGATTAGATGTCGCATCCTCAATCGACAGGATAGGCGAGATAGTGACAAGCTTGCAAAATGCTTTAATTCCTGTCAGCCTATTTATCGATGCCGAAAAAGCCCAAATCGAGGCAGCTGCAACGATGAAGGCAAAGTTTATCGAACTGCACACGGGTTGCTACGCTGAGGCGAAAGACGAAGCCAGTAGGGAGAAGGAATTAGCCGCCTTAGCCAAAGGATGCGAAATTGCGATCGCAGCTGGCATTCGAGTCAACGCGGGACACGGACTCACCTACTGGAACGTTTACCCCGTAGCTTGCCTTGAGGGTATGGAAGAACTCAATATAGGTCATACCATCATCAGTCGCGCAGCACTCGTCGGCATGGAACGAGCAGTGCGAGAGATGAAACAAGCAATTCGAGGGGCTGGGGGCTAGGGGCTGGGGGCTAGGGACTAGGGACTAGGGACTGGGGACTAGGAACTATGGACTAGGAACTATGGACTAGGAACTATGGACTAAGTAAGACTTTTTCCTCTTCCCCAACCCCCAATCCCCAATCCCCAATCCCCAATCCCCAATCCCCAATTCCCCAATCCCCAATCCCCATTAACAAAAATGCAAACTTACTACTACGTTTTGGCAAGTCAACGTTTTTTACTAGAAGAAGAACCCTTTGACGAAGTGTTGAAAGAGCGCATCCGCAACTACAACGAACAAGAAAAAGAAATTGATTTTTGGTTAGTTAAACAACCTGCATTTTTGGAGGCCCCAGAAATGGCAACAATCAAAGCTAAGTGTCCCCAACCTGCCGCCGCTGTAATTTCTACAAATTCCCAATTTATTACCTGGTTAAAGCTGCGGTTAGAGTTTGTACTTACTGGGGAATTTCAAGCACCCAACGAGTCTATTCCCGATCCGTTGGCTTCCCTTTCACCAGTGTCCTGAATTGAAGGAACTGGAGGCTAAGGGCTAGGGACGAGGGACTGGGTAAGACTTCCACCCTAATGCGATCGCTTCCTCACCAATTAGTAACGAAGAAAAAGCAAAAAGTGAATGAAAAGAGAAAAAAGCTCATCCATGAAAAAACATTTCTTTTGCATGAAAGCCTTTTTCTTTTTACCTTGTGACAGCTAAATCATGAAAAAAATATCTCTTTTACCTCTTGCCTTTTGCTTTTTACCTTTAAAAATTGCATCTGCTCAATCCCCTTCTCCAACTTGCCAGCCGCCGCGACAGGGCGAGTATTTGGTGTTGGTGAACCAGACAAGCACAAGTCAAGAACAAATTCAACGCACCTTGCCGCCAAATATCAAGACTTCAATGTGTAGATATTTTGAAGACATGATGACGCGGATTGGTGGTTTCAAAACCCTTGATGATGCCAATAGTTGGGCGCGATATGTTAATGAAATTGTGGGCTTGTCTGCCTTCGTTCTGCGACCGCCAGAGATACCGTTAAATCCGAATCTACCAACATATAGACCACAAGCTTTAGGTTCTGGTTATGCGGTGTTGGTAGATTACTTCAATAAACCGGAAGTAGCTACGCAAATGCGGCAAGTGTTGGGAAACAGTGTGGGCTTAGTTTCTTATGGGCAACGTCCCTACTTATTGGCAGTTTATACAAATAGCTCTCAAGAGGCGAGTTCGACATTGCAGAAACTAAGCGATCGCGGTTTTTTAACAATGCTTGTAGATAGTCGCCGAGTCACGCTACTCAAGTCAGTTGTTAGTCAGTAGTTGGTTGGCGTTGGAGAGTTAAAAGGTTTTAATAACTTTCCGATTCCCTAACAACTGACTAATAAGCAGGCCCAGCTAAACAGGAGACGGCGATACCTAATGCTGAACCAACAATCACCTGAAACGGTGTATGTCCTAACAACTCCTTGAGTCGGTCTTCGTTAAATTTAGGGTGTTCTTGGAATAGTTCGTCAATGATTTGGTTCAGAATACGAGCTTGCTTACCCGCGGCTTGACGGACACCTGCGGCATCGTACATGACGATGACCGCAAAAATGGTGGCGAGAGCAAATTCAGTGCTAGCCCATCCCAGCGTTTGCCCAATTCCGGTAGCCAAGGCTGTTACTAATGCTGAATGGGCGCTAGGCATTCCACCAGTGGTTACTAAGACACGCACATTTACCTTGCCATGTTGGACTAATTCAACGATTATCTTGGATGCTTGAGCGATTAAACAAGCCAGGGTAGCAACCACTAGCACATGGTTTTCTAGGATATGGGCAAAGTCCTGCATTGTGTTTTGCGTTGGGTAGGAAAGATTGGCATAGGAAGGATTGAGTTTACCGATGAAGGATGATCAGAATTTGATTCATCCTTCATCCTTGTTAGTGAGTGCGAGTAGTAATAAAATCTGCGATCGCTATCAGGGGTTCGGCTTTTTTCCCAAAAGGTGCGAGTTCGTCCTTGGCAGCTTTAACCAGTTGTTTAGCTCTACTGGCAGATTCCTCAATTCCCCAAAGGCTAGGATAAGTTGCTTTTTGTGCCTGGAGGTCTTTCCCGGCAGTTTTTCCCAACTCCTCCTGAGTCGCCGTGATATCCAAAATGTCATCCACAATCTGAAACGCCAGCCCAATATTCTGAGCATAGCGAGACAATCTTTGCAAGTTCTCCGACTCGGCTCCCGCCAAAATCGCTCCACAAACCACACAAGCTTCTAAAAGCGCACCTGTTTTGTGGGTATGAATGAAATTAAGGGTTTCCTCTTGAATATCCGGCTTTCCCTCTGATTCCAAGTCAACAACTTGACCGCCAACTAAGCCAGCAGCGCCAACGGCTTTGCCTAAACGGGAAATTACCTGTAACAGCCGTTGGGCGGGTACATTATCGCTCTGGGAGGCAATAAATTCAAAGGCATAAGCTAACAATCCATCCCCTGCCAGAATAGCGATATCCTCACCATATACTTTATGGTTTGTCAGCTTTCCCCGACGATAGTCGTCATTATCCATCGCGGGTAAGTCATCGTGAATCAATGACATGGTGTGGATCATTTCCAGAGCGCAGGCAGTAGGCATCGCCATTTCTACAGTACCTCCTGCCAGTTCGCAGGTGGCAAGGCAAAGAATTGGACGCAGGCGCTTTCCTCCTGCCAAAAGCGAGTAGCGCATTGCCTCATAAATCTGCGTTGGATACGTGACAGGCAGGGAACTGTCTAGAGCGGCTTCGACAAAGCCCTGCCGCTCGCTCAGGTAAGCCGATAGGTCAAAAGCCGGGGCTTCCCCTTTTGGGGCATGAAGGTCATCCGTCGCAACCATCCCTTGATTCCTTGAGTGCTGGTATCTTTTCCGTAATTATTCTACGGGGCTTTGGGACACAAAGAGTTAAGAGTTATGAGTTGGGAGTTGGGATTCAATACTTCCAGGGATAAGACAAACCTAATGATTCCGTCTTGTGGTTGGAAAGAGGTATCCCTGAAAGTATTGAGTTGGGATTAGCTCAGCACTAGAACCGAAGCACTTTATTGTCGCTGACTGTAGCTCCAGACTGTATTTTGCAACAGCATGGCGACGGTCATCGCGCCAACACCGCCAGGAACTGGAGTGATAAACTGAGCGACTCTTTGAACAGAATCAAAGTCAACATCTCCCACCAAGCGAGATTTTCCAGCATCGTTGGTGACGCGATTGATGCCAACATCTATCACGACAGCACCGGGTTTGACCATCTCGGCGGTAATTAATCCCGGTCTTCCCACTGCTGCCACTAGAATATCAGCATTGCGGGTAATGGTTGGGAGATCGTGCGATCGCGAATGCGCGATCGTTACAGTGGCATCCGCTTCCAAGAACATCATAGCCAAAGGCTTGCCTACAAGGATGCTGCGCCCCACCACCACAGCCTGTTTCCCCTTTACGTCAATCTTGTATTCTTGCAACAGCCGCATCACCCCTGCGGGCGTACAACTGCGTAAACCCGGTTCAGAGCGCACCAGTCGTCCCAGATTTAGCGGGTGCAGTCCATCAGCGTCTTTATCTGGATTAATTTGGTGCAGTAGCGCCACAGCATCTAAAGGATCCGGTAGGGGCAGCTGAACTAAAATGCCATCAACTCGGTCATCTTGATTCAGGGCTTGGATTATTTTTTCTAGTTCTGAAAAGCTGGTTTCAGTAGGGAAATGCTGCCCATAGGAGGCGATGCCCACTTTGGCACAAGCACGCTCTTTATTCTGCACATAAGCAGCACTGGCTGGATTGTCACCAACCATCAGCACTGCTAATCCCGGAGCGCGTCCCACAGTCGGCTGCATTTGCTGAATTTGCTGTTGTAGTTGCGTGTAAATTTGTTCGGCTAGAGCTTTACCATCTAGCAACTGGGCAGTTTTGGCATCCATTGAGGTTCGGTGAGAAATCTCTGTAGTATTTGCGGATGAAATTGTAATACGGTTACTGCGTCCTCTACGATAGTTTCCCAGATTTCAATCTACAAGATGCGAAATGATTGAGGATGTGTGTTAAACCTATTTGGCACTTAGCATGGAAAAGACGTTACTCAAGAGCATGGAGATGATGCCATTAAAAACAAGGGTATTGCAATTAACCACGGCGACGCTGCTGTTGGGGGGATTGTTTAGCTGTGGTAAATTACCTCAGTCAGGATTCGGTATATTTAGTAACCGCGTCCCTGTCACCAAAATCGGCGATATCCAGCAAAATCAGCAGGGTGACTCGACGGTTTACCTGCAAGGTAAAGTGGGATCTCCAGCTCCTATGTTAGGAAGCGGTGCTTACGAGTTGCAAGATCCAACTGGGAAAATTTGGGTTTTAAGTAGCGAAATGCTCCCAGTAGAGGGGGATGAAGTTTTAATTCAGGGTAAAGTGCAGTATCAAAGCATTCCCGTAGCTGGGAAAGATTTAGGAGAAGTTTACCTTCAGCAGCTTCAACAGCTAGAAAGGACACCAGCGAAGAAAGGATCGCCTATATTACCAGAAGGGAGCTATGAACAATAAACCAGCCGAGGTAGCGATCGCTATCTTATATCGCCAAAACAAGTTTCTCCTGCAACTGCGCGACAACATCCCTAACATTCTCTACCCCGGACACTGGGCATTTTTTGGCGGACACATGGAACCTGGAGAAACCCCGGAAGAAGCATTGAAACGGGAATTACTCGAAGAAATCTCCTATGTTCCGCCTAACCCCACCTTGTTTGACTACTATCCCGACGACTACGCTGTTCGCCACGTTTTTTATGCACCACTAGAGGTAGAGCTTGACCAGTTGGTGTTAGGAGAAGGTTGGGATATGGATTTATTAACACCTGAAGAAATTCGCCTGGGCGAACGTTACTCTGAAAAAGCAAACCAAGTCAGACCTGTAGGCACTCCTCACCAAAAAATTTTACTGGATTTTATTGAGAAGTTTCCCAACTTAATCTATTAGCCGGCTTTTAATTTTTTGCTAATGGCTAATGCCTGTTCAACAATTAGAAATTAGCAATCTTTCAATTAGCAATGACAAAAGTTCCGAAAGTTACGATGATGCAATCACAAAACAAATTACCGCGATGGGTTGTATTAGGATTGGCATTTCCCCTCGCTGTTCTTAATGGTTGGCTATTGCTGCTAGTTTTGAAGTATCTTCAACCATTAGTAAGCGTTTTAGTTGCCGCCCTACTGCTGGCTTTTGTTTTGGACTATCCAATTCAATTTTTACAAAAACGGGGAGTAAAAAGAAACACCGCCGTTGTTGTAGTTTCCTTGCTCGCTGGGGTAATTTTAGTAGGTTTGGGTATAACCTTAGTACCGCTGATTCTGCAACAGCTAAATGAACTGGCTAACATTTTACCCAGTTGGATTGATTCTGGTAGACAACAACTTCAAACTTTCCAAAATTGGGCTTTGGAACAACA
The DNA here is from genome assembly GCF_039962115.1 of Funiculus sociatus GB2-C1. Classification (NCBI taxonomy): domain Bacteria; kingdom Bacillati; phylum Cyanobacteriota; class Cyanophyceae; order Coleofasciculales; family Coleofasciculaceae; genus Funiculus; species Funiculus sociatus. Next base: position 57,281 of record NZ_JAMPKJ010000031.1, read on the forward strand.
ATTGCCGATTAATTTAAGCGGGTTAGTTACTCAACTGACAGACCGATTATCTAACCAACTTCAAAGCATAACAGGTAGAATTGTTAATTTTGCTTTTGATACTATTGGTAGTGTCTTTAATGTGCTGCTTACCGTAGTATTAACTTTTTACCTGATATTAAACGGAGAGCGCCTTTGGGACGGAGTTTTTAAATGGTTTCCTCCTAGCTTTGGAGTCCAAGTGCGACAATCCCTCCGGGAAGATTTCCACAATTATTTCATCGGTCAGGTGACATTAGCAACTATAGTGGGATCTGCTTTAACACTAGCATTTGTAGCTTTAAAAGTGCCTTTAGGACTACTTTTTGGCATTATCATTGGATTTTTTGCTCTTTTCCCTTTCGGTACTGGAATAGGTATCGCTATAGTTAGTCTTTTGGTAGCCTTACAAAACTTTTGGCTAGGCGTAGAAGTTTTAGCTGTAGCCTTTGCTATCGACCAAATAAATGCTAATTTTGTTGCTCCCCGCATTTTGGGTAATTTAACAGGTTTAAATCCGGTTTGGGTAGTTATTTCTTTGCTACTAGGCGGTAAGTTAGGAGGGCTACTGGGCGTTTTGACGGCGGTACCGTTAGCGAGTTTTATCAAGAGTACCGCCGATAACTTGCGCGATGCAAAATTCGACAATTTAGATGCTATTGAGTCCGAATCTACCTCTCTAAATACCCCTCCTGTAATAGCACCTAAAAGCTTAGCTGGGGATGCGGGGAATTGATAGCGATCGCATCCATCAAAAGATTCCATTCTTTAACCTTGAGAGTGTTAAAGAAAAACTTAAAAAATCACACTGTAATCGGCTACGGTTGGCTTATGAAAGGTTGATAAAAAGTTACTACAACAGTGGATTCATCCTGATTACAAATCATTTGAAACCGTCGGTGGGGATAAAGCAATTTCAAACGGGTTTCCCACATCTGGGTTATAGATTGCCCCAAATACAATAAGTTTTCAATACCTACTTTCTCAGCCCCTTGCAAAATGTCATCAATGTGCTGATGGTTCATCACGCGCTCAATCGAAGCGATGTCATTCCCTAGTTCTGTTTTCCACTGTTCGTATACTTGGGTATTGAAGGCTTCAAACAAAAAGATACCGTTTTCATGTTCTACAAAATCTGGCCAAAATAGTTTTGTAAAAGCTATGGCTAATTCGACTCTAGAGACCCTGGAAAGATAGTCCCACAGGGAAAAGTCATCGCCATTTGCTTGTTTCCAACGCTGGAAGTTCTTCAGATGGTCTGTATTTGGATTTAATGATATTTTTTCGGTGAGCATAGTCTTTAAGGTATCTCGTCCGGTGTAGCTGGTCGAGCTGTTTTCTTAGAGTCCGGGTAAATTTTCCCGGCGGGGCTTTTGTTGTGTCTGTATTCAACAACGTGAGGTGTAGGTATACCCGCATGAGCTTTTCCTGTCACGTCTACTCGCTTAATTGCACGTCCATCATCATCGTAGACAATATAGCTTGTGATGTTGCTACCATCCATGCGATATAATATCTCTCTGGCACTAGCTCCGTCGAGCCGGAAATTGCCGCTAACTTGCGTTCCGCTGGCTATGAGGTTGCTAGCTGGAATACCAATCGTCCAGTCAACTGGTTTAGACACCTAAAGATCCTAGCTTTAGTTGAAGATTGTATCATTGTGTTCTGGCTGGATTGAAGCAAGACAGCAACGCTTAATTCTGCTTATATTAGCCCTGATTAAGATACTCTGTAAGAGCAAGGCGATCGTGTCTACTTTGTTACATTTAAATTAGCGATCGCGCTCAGAACTAACTCAACAATCAAACTTCATCGCGATTAATTTCCCTTTGGCGCAACTGTGCTGCTAATTGCTCTGAACGTTCCTCACCAGTCAGAAAAAAAGTATGATTCGCGAAACCAGCCGCTATTTTGCCGTTTTTTGCCGGAATTTCGGTATATTAGGCATTAATGACGGCGCGATGATTTGGCGGTTCGCTCAACTATGTAAACAAACTGCAAGGAACTGCAATCAACTCTTTGCGGTAAAGTCTATAAAGGTTCAAGCATATCGTCAGCGTCTCTATGAGTTACTCTGCGTCTACCCCGACCAATCCCGATCAACCTAAAATCCGTAATGCTGACACGAAAGAGGTAGATCGAAGCAAGCTGAGTAAGATGTATCAGCACTACGTGGAAATCAAGGATAAGTATCCTCATGCGCTGTTGCTGTATCGGGTGGGAGATTTTTTTGAAACTTTTTTTCAGGATGCGATCGCAGTCTCAAGAGAATTAGAACTGGTACTTACCAGCAAGCAAGCGGGAGAAATTGGTAGAGTCCCCATGACTGGCGTACCGCACCATGCTTGGGAACGCTACACTACTCAACTGGTGGAAAAAGGGTATGCGGTGGTTATCTGCGATCAAGTAGAAGACTCCGCTGATACCGATCCCGGAAAGCTGGTGAAGCGGGAAGTAACGCGAGTTATCACCCCAGGTACGTTGCTGGAAGAAGGGATGCTAAATGCTCGTCGCAATAACTACCTAGCAGCGATAGTAATTGCGGGAAATCACTGGGGTTTGGCTTATGCAGATATTTCCACCGGGGAATTTGTAACTACTCAGTCGAGTCAATTGGAGCATTTAACGCAGGAATTGATGCGCTTGCAGCCGTCAGAAGTCCTGATTCCTACTAATGCGCCGGATTTGGGGAGTTTACTGCGACCTGGGGAGAAATCTGAGCATTTACCGGAATATTTACCGCCGTCGTTTTGTTATGCGTTGCGATCGCAAATTCCTTTTACTTCCGGTGAAGCTAGACATAGATTGTTGCAACGGTTTAAAGTGCGGAGTCTTGAAGGCTTGGGTTGCGAACATCTCCCCCTCGCCGTCCGCGCTGCTGGTGGTTTGCTGGAATACCTAGAAGACACGCAAAAAGAAAACCTCGTACCTCTCCAGTTTCTCCGCACCTACACCCTCACAGATTATCTGATTCTCGACCACCAAAGTCGCCGCAACCTAGAAATTACGCAAACGGTGCGGGATGGAACCTTTCACGGTTCTTTGTTGTGGGCGTTGGATAAAACTAGCACGGCGATGGGTGGACGTGCTTTGCGGCGATGGTTGCTACAACCTCTGTTAGATATTAAAGGCATTCGGGCGCGACAAGATACGATTCAAGAATTATTTGAAAATAGTTTTCTCCGCCAAGATTTACGGCAGCTGTTGCGGCAAATTTATGATATAGAACGCTTGACAGGACGCGCTGGCTCTGGTACCGCTAGTGCTAGAGATTTGGTGGCTTTGGCTGATTCTTTGGCAAAATTGCCGGATTTATCCGAATTAGTGGCTGATACTTGCTCTCCCTTTTTGAGAGCCTTGCAGAAGGTACCGCAGGAATTGGAGCATCTGGCAAAAAGACTCAGCGCTCACTTGGTAGAATCGCCTCCTATACATATCAAGGAAGGTGGTTTGATTCGCCCCGGAGTTAATGCCCAGTTGGATGAAATGCGAAGTCTTGCGGTAGAGGATCAGCAATGGGTAGCGAATTTGGAGGTGACAGAGAAAGCTCGGACTGGGATTTCTACGCTGAAGGTGGGCTTTAATAAGACTTTTGGCTATTACATCAGTATTTCCCGCACTAAAGCTGATCAAGTTCCGGATAATTACATCCGCAAGCAAACTCTGACGAATGAGGAACGCTACATTACTCCGGAGTTGAAGGAGCGAGAGGCGCGGATTCTGACGGCGCGGGATGATTTAAATCGCCTGGAATATGAGATTTTCACTTCTTTAAGGGAAGAGGTGGGACAATACGCGGAACAAATTCGCACTATTTCTCGTGCTGTGGCGGCGGCTGATGTGTTGTGCGGTTTGGCTGAGGTGGCGGTTTATCAGGGTTATTGCTGTCCTCAGATGGTGGAAGGTCGGGAAATTCGGATTATTGATGGTCGTCATCCCGTGGTTGAGCAGTCTTTACCTTCGGGGTTTTTTGTGCCAAATTCGACTGGGTTGGGGAGAAGGGAGGATACGAACCCCAGAGGCGCAGAGGACGCAGAGGAGGAAAGACCGGATTTAGTGATTTTAACGGGGCCGAATGCGAGTGGGAAGAGTTGTTATTTGCGTCAGGTCGGTTTGATTCAGTTGATGGCGCAGACTGGGAGTTTTGTGCCTGCGAAGTCGGCTATTTTGGGAATATGCGATCGCATTTTTACTCGTGTTGGTGCGGTGGACGATCTGGCGACGGGTCAATCTACTTTTATGGTAGAGATGAATGAGACGGCGAATATTCTCAATCATGCTACTGCAAAGTCTCTCGTTCTTCTGGATGAAATTGGCCGAGGAACGGCTACCTTTGACGGTCTTTCGATTGCTTGGGCGGTGGCTGAATATTTAGCAAGTGAAATTCAATCGCGGACGATTTTTGCTACTCACTATCACGAACTTAATGAGTTGGCTTCGATTTTGCCTAATGTTGCTAATTATCAGGTGACGGTGAAGGAGTTACCTGACCAAATTATCTTTTTGCACCAAGTTCAACCGGGAGGCGCTGACAGGTCTTATGGCATTGAAGCTGGGCGTTTGGCGGGTTTGCCAGCCCCCGTGATTCAACGGGCCAAGCAGGTAATGAGCCAAATTGAAAAGCACAGCAAAATTGCGATTGGACTTCGTAAACGCGGCCAGGTTGAAGAATAAGAGCAAGTTGAATAGTAAGTGAACAATACCCTTTTTAAAAACTAGTTTTTTGTATAAAACTGGTTTTTAAAATCTCGCGCTTCCGGGCATACTTAATTATAATTACCTAACTTAACTACAAAACTCAGTATTTATAAGTAATTAATGAAGTTATAGTAAACCCAGAAAAATTGCGGAACTAGACGCCTAAGTTTTGTAGTCTAATATTGAAATACCGCTCCAAAGCCTAGAGAAAAGCTTTTTGCAAGCACATTAAAACTCAACTCAAGAAAAAAGTTTTAAGTGTTTCCGGAGCCTGTAAGCATCGGGTTGCAAATTCTACCAATTAGTACCCTTTGTAATCGAGCACCAACTTAGCTTCACTTGCTATGGAACAAATTACCACCTCTGGCTCGACCGCCGGGAATATCGAGCAAAAGACTAACCAGTTTAGTTTAATAATCCAGACTTTGGTGTTGACGGGTATCTTGTCGTTGACGGCTAGGCTGACGCTCCCCACTACCAAAGTTGCTGTTTCCAAAGCTCCCCTACCTCAGCAGAGTTTATTAAAATCAGTTACTAATGCGGTTTTGCAAGACGTTTCCCAGGATTCCGGCTTGCCTGTGTCTAAGTTCCGCATTGTCACAACCAAACAACAAACTTGGTCGGATGATTGTCTGGGTGTCAATAACTTAGGCATTCTTTGCACCGAGATGCGAGTTCCAGGCTGGCAAGTAATTGTGGCAAGTGGACAAACACGCTGGGTTTACCGCACAAATGCTTCTGGATCTGTGGTGAAGCTGGCTCAGGGTGTCGATTCACTTGTTCAAAAAAGTGCAAAGTAAATAGTGTTTCTCGTTCCTAGTCAGAGACTGGGAACGAGAGTTTAATTTTATGGCTTTCCACCCGCCACAATATTCGGTCTTTCTAGGTCAGTGGGAAAGATGGCTTTCAAGGCATTCTGTCTGATTTCTGGCTTTTCTGGCGCATTATTCCACAAGGTTTCATAGAAGAAGAACGACATCCCCGCAAACCCTCTCTGACGGACGGCTGCGACTTGATTTTGAACCTGTGCCAGTCCAATAGGTCTGGGTTTTACCCCGCTTAAAATGCCGATGCCAACGGGAATGTGACGCTTGGCTGCTTTGACTTCTGGACGCTCTAATTCTTCAAGAAAACGACCGAGGTCATCTCGATAAACTTGGATAATCAGTTCCTCAATTAACCCCTGTCGTTCCCAGGTTTGCCAGTCTGCTAAAAAGAAATTGTAGGAGAACTCTTGAGGGTTGGGAGAGACGGAAACCAAGACGTTTTTTTTGCGGTCTTTGACGGCTTGAAATACCTGCTTTAGATAGGCGGTAATTTTGTTAGCCCGCCACTTGATCCAGGCTGGATCTTGAGCATTCGCAGGGGGAGATTTGCCGCCGTTTTCTTTTTTGTAAAGTTCGACAGTAAAGGGATCATATCCAAACTCAGCAGGAAAGCCGAAATGGTCGTCAAATTGAATGCCGTCAACGTCGTATTTGGTAACAATTTCAACAACTAAATCTTGGATAAATTGCTGCACTTCTGGGCGAAAAGGATTCAACCAAACTCGATTGTGCTGTCCTTCTTTCCAAATTTGGGAACCGTCGCGGCGTTTGAGAATCCAATCTGGGTGGCGTTTGACAAGTTCGGAGTCAGCAGGCGCCATGAAGCCAAATTCAAACCAGGGAATGACTGCCATGCCTTTTTGATGTCCTTGGTCTACAATTTCTTTGAGGATGTCTCGCCCTTGGAGTCGGGGTTCTGGATCGAGCGATCGCCCAATCTCTTTTTGCGCCACTGTACTCGGATAAAGTGTATAACCCCAGTTCCAAACTGTAGGATACAGGGTGTTAAAGTTCAACTCGTCGAGGCGTTGGATAGCGTTGGCGAGTCGCGTTTTTTCAAATAGCACATCGCTGTCTATATTAGTCAGCCACACGCCCCGGATCTCTTTTGACAGCGCTATTGGGGGTGTTCCAACTTTGGCAATGTATTGAGAAGGCACTAATCCAGCCGTTCCCGCCGCCTGACACAAGAAAGCTGCCACATCTGCACGGGTAGCTGGTTGGTTGGAATTAAGCCGCTTGACATCTGGGTAGTTGACAACGAGTTGTTTTTCTGTAGCAGCTGCGATCGCGCTTTTTGCATAATCAGGAATGGTTGCAGCATCGCTAAATGCCCCATTCAATGTGTTAGCCACAGGTGAGGAGGGCGAATATTTCAAGCCAGAGGAGAGAGAAACTAAAGCTTGCGATCGCGGGATTTTTTCACTCGGCTTGAACGCCCCACCAGGATAACCGGAGAGAAACCCAGTTTTATAAGCTTTGGCGATCGCATCTTTAGCCCAATAGTTCGCGGGAACATCAGCAAATGGCACCGCATTTCTAACATCAGCTGTATTGGGGAAAGCCTTGCCAACCATCGCCGCAAACTCAGCCCTTGTCACAGGCGCACTCGGCTTAAAGCTGCCATCCGGGTATCCACTGATAATCTGCTTTTGTGCCAGCTGTTCTATACACGGTTGCGTCCATCCTTGCACATCAGAAAATTTCGCCTGTGCAAATGCGGGATGTATCATTAGCACCACACTAAAGCTAAAGGCAACCAGGAAGATTAACCAAGCCTGATGACCAAAAGCGCGGCTAAACAAAACCAACCCGTCTGCTAGGCTCGTAAAACGGCTTTTCATAGAGTATTTCAACATCTATCTAAATATGGATATGCAAGAATTAACGAAAGTGTAACTCCCTCTTCGGGAATGACTTGGATATCTCGGTATAAGTTGCTTTCTCGGCAAGTACACCAACCTTGGAAGAATTGGGAGGGGGTGGTTTTGGCATAACCTAGTCTTGCCAGAAATGCTTTCCAGACACCGCGTTCTCATCAAGACTCTGAATGATACAGTGCAACGACACCCAGATTTCGGCAAATTTTAGCAAGATTTCAGAAATAAGCTCTGGCTTGTCCCTAAACGACAAGCCGCAGCTAGCTTCTGTGCGTTGCCCTATGTTCTGGAGAGGTGGGAGTGATTTTGTGGTGGTACGTCAACCTTAGGCATAGCCTTCCCTCAGTCCAAAGACGTAGCGCGTTGTGGTAGGGTAGCTGTCGCCGCCTTGACCAGTGAATTACGTAATTCCCCAGCAATTTTGTTAAGGTTTCATAAAATTTTTTTTTTCGTCGGGAAAAGCAAAGTGCCGACGTGTAGTAGCTATCAGGGTTTATTGGACGTGGAGTATCCCGGTTAAATTATTGGTATAGATGACAACATTCAAAAAGGAGAGGCGATTCCATGTTAGCTTACTGTCATCGCTGCCTTAAGTGAGCGAGATCACCCGAAAGTAAGATAGCTGTCACTGCCGAAATCGCGGTGAAATTACCGACTTACCAAAAAATCACCCGATGTAAGGAAGTAAAGCAAAACCCTTTGATAGAAAAATGGTATTGAAACTCGACTTGGTGTTCCCTATGACAGACCTATACGACTCGGAAAATGTTATCTGTTACAACAAACAATCGCTCACCAAACTCGTGAAGGCGATCGCCCTCTCTCAGGGAGACTTTTCTTTAATATTGGTTTCCTGTAACAATCCAGAGTTGCAGGAGCAAGTTATGGAACGGCTGCGAGAAATCTCAGAAGTAGAAATTCAAGAAATCGTTTTGTATCCCTCGGTAAGGACGCTTTATACAACTATAGAGGCAACAATTGAGGATCACCAGCAGCCACAAGCTTTAATGGTCTATGGTTTAGACTCCGTGGTGGATATCCATGAATTACTAAGTGCGACGAACCACGTCCGGAATGAGTTCCGCAAACGATTTACTTTTCCTCTAGTGTTGTGGGTGAGCGACGAAATACTCTTAAAGGTGATGCGGCTAGCACCCGATTTTAAAAGCTGGGCTACTAAAATTCGATTTGAGGTTCCTAAAAGCCACTCAATAGAGAGGACAGCTATCAGCGCTTGACTGAAGGAGCCATAGCGAGTGAAATGTTTCTTTTGTTCGTTATGTTTTAGTTACCCACAGCCCGTATTAAATCGCCGTAACACTGGCTAATGGGTGGGCATTGCTCACCCTAGTCATCCAAGTTGGGATTTTGCTCCCGGCGCAGAAGTTTTTGGGACTCCAAAATTAAATAGTTACTGGAGATTCCACATAAATTGTGGGTTCCTGCATTTTAAAATCTATTCCATACGTTATTAGTTCCTTAGAAATTTTCTCATTTGCTAATTCTAGTAAATGCTTCCGCAGTTGAATTGAATTTTCACTTGAACCCAGGATAAAGAACGTTACTCTTGCTCTAGTTGTTTGCTTTTCAGAATTACTTGCTAACGTAATATTTGTACTACCTGGATCGATCCCAAACACAGAATTTGTACTTTCACTGATGACTTGCTCTACCAGTGCCTTTTCGCTATCTTCCAACAATCGGAAAAAGTCAAGGTTTAGCAAAACCATCACTTTTTTACCCATTGTCACGTTCTCTATTTCCAGATTTGCTAATGTGGAATTTGGCACGATATATAAGGTACTTTTAGCCGCAGTGCGAATCTTGGTGGAACGCAAACCAATCGACTCTACCCTACCAAATAACCCTCCGGGTACGTTGCCAACCGAAGGTAAACGAATATAATCTCCAGGGACAAAAGGGCGATCTAAATACAACACAATTGTACCCAAAAGCTGTTCCAAGGTTTTTTGGGCAGCAAAAGCTACCGCTAACCCGCCAATCCCCAAACTTGTCATCAAGCCAATCAAATTAAATTGCTGGCTTTGGGCAAAAGCTAAAATAGAAATGAAGCCAATTACAACATTTACTATAGCCTCAATTACTAGAATCAGTTCATCAAAATCCCGCGCAAACTTGCCGAGTAAATCAACTCCATAAACTCGGATAAATTGCCGAAATAGGCGCGATAATAACCAGGCAACGCTAAGAATTACAGCTAAATCTAAAAAAGGCTTGATTAACTGGTATAAAAATTTATATTCTTCCACCCATGTTAGAGAGAAAGAAATAAGAATTAACGTTCCAGCTATTTTAAACTGATTTTTTATTGGCTCAATTAGATTGTCATAAATAATTGTTACTCGCTGAGGTGAAAAGCGACGCAGGATTAATTTGGCAATGCCAGGAGTATATCTTCCCAGCACCAGAGATAAGAGAACAAACAGCAAGAAGATGACTGGCTTGGAAATATCGATCTGAAAAACCTGTTTACTGATATCGGCAAAATTAAGATTAGATAGTAATGGGTGAATCCACATAAATTGTTGGGTCTTCAATGTCGAAGGCAATATCGTAATATTTTAATTTTTCTGTAATATTTTCAGTTGCAATATCGAATAGTTGCCGCCGCAGTCCCATTGATACATCGCTAGAACCCAGAATAAAGAAAGCAATCTGAGCTTGCGTTTTTACGTCATTTGCACTATTCAATTCTCTAAAATTGACATCTGTGTTCCGGGAGTCTATCCCAAAAATATCGCTGGTACTATTCAGAATAACTTGCCGAATTAAGGCTTGTTCTTCTTTTTCGATTGTCCGATGAAAGTTTAAGTATACAAGAGCCATTACTTTTTTGGCTCCGGTAAAGTTTTCAATATTAACTTGAGTCAGCGAACTATTGGGTACTATTATCAATGTTCCTTTGCCAGAGGTGCGAATTTTAGTAGAACGCAAGCCAATTGACTCAACTCTGCCAAAGATGCCATCGGGTAAGCCAATGTAATCATCGACCACAAAGGGACGATCTAAATAAATGACAATACCGCCCAATATTTGTTCTAAGGTTTTTTGGGCAGCAAAAGCAACTGCTAATCCGCCAATTCCTAAAGAAGCTACTAAACCAAAAATATTGATTTTATGAGTTTCAGAAAATATGATTATGGTAAAAAAGATTATGCTTAAGTTCGCTAGTAGTTTAACTAGAAGAAGTATTTCGCTGTTGACCTTATGCCCGCTGTTGATGGCAGCATCTAAAAGATAAATATCAAAAATCTGCTTGAACAGCCGTGAAGCTAACCAACTAGCTGCGATCGCTAGTGATAAACTGATTGGGAGTTCTATTAAATTCGACTGAGGAAATCCTGGGATTAAGTGTATGGTAGTGTCGAGGGTAGCTAATCCAATGACACCTACCAATAAACCCTCGTAAGGCTTAACGACTTTTTGATAAGCTGCAACTTGGGGAGAAATTAAGTGCATTGGCAAAAATCCAATAACGTAGGTTGGTTCCGAACGATAGCGAAACTCAACAACAAGTAAACAAGCGTGAGTTGTTGGGTTTCGCTATCGTAGCGCTACGCCCAAGCAAGCTACAACCATTCCCTACAAATTACTGTATTACAGCAGAATAGGAATAGACCTGATTTCAAGGCAAGATGTCACAGATGTTTGTGCAGGGGGAAACAATCGCCGCGATCGCTACCGCTGTTGTTCCGCAACAGGGTAGTGTCGGTATTGTGCGGGTATCTGGTGAAAAGGCGGTAGCGATCGCTCATACGCTCTTTTTCGCACCAGGACGACAGCAATGGGAATCGCACCGCATCCTCTACGGTTACATCCGCCATCCCCAAACGCAACAAGTTGTAGATGAAGCGTTGTTGCTGATTATGCAAGCCCCTCGCTCTTACACCCGCGAGGACGTGGTAGAGTTCCACTGTCACGGCGGAATTATGCCCGTGCAGCAGGTATTGCAACTGTGTCTGGAGGCGGGGGCGAGATTAGCGCAACCAGGAGAATTTACGCTGCGGGCGTTTTTGAATGGGCGTTTGGATTTGACTCAGGCGGAGAGTATTTCCGATTTGGTGGGAGCTAAATCGCCTCAAGCTGCACAATCTGCTTTAGCTGGTTTACAGGGGAAGTTGCAAAAGCCGATTCGCTCTGTGCGTGCTACCTGCTTAGACATTCTGGCAGAAATTGAGGCGAGGATTGACTTTGAGGAAGATTTGCCACCGCTGGATGAGAAGCACATTACAGCACAAATTGAGAAAATTTTGGCAGAGACAACGAAAATTTTGGCAACAGCTGACAAAGGGGAACTGTTACGCGCTGGTTTGAAAGTGGCGATTGTCGGGCGACCAAACGTGGGAAAATCGAGTTTGCTGAATGCCTGGAGTAAGAGCGATCGCGCTATTGTCACCGACCTCCCTGGCACCACCCGCGATGTTGTAGAATCTCAGCTAGTTGTGGGTGGGATACCAGTGCAAGTGCTGGATACTGCGGGAATTCGGGATACCGTTGATCGGGTGGAGAAGATTGGCGTTGAGCGAAGTCTTGCTTCTGCCCAAGCAGCTGATCTAGTGTTGCTCACCATTGATGCTCAACTTGGTTGGACGCAAGCTGAGCAAGAAATCTACGAACAGGTACAACATCGCCCGTTAATTTTAGTTATAAATAAAACCGATCTTGTAGAGACGCAATTTATCGATTCTTTGCAATATCCTGACAATATTAACCGCATCATATACACATCAGCCGCCCACAACCAAGGCATTGATGCTTTGGAAAAAGCCATTTTAGATGCCGTACACACTGGAAACCTCAAAGTAGCTGATTTGGATTTAGCGATTAATCAGCGACAAGCCGCAGCTTTAACAAAAGCTAAAATATCTTTACAGCAAGTGAAAGCAACAATTGCCGATCAACTGCCTCTCGACTTCTGGACAATTGACTTACGGGGTGCCATTCAAGCATTAGGAGAAATCACCGGAGAGGAAGTAACAGAATCGGTTCTTGACCGAATTTTTAGCAGATTTTGTATTGGGAAATAGGGGACTGGGGACTGGAGACTAGGGAATTGGGGATTGGGGATTGGGGATTGGGAATTGGGAATTGGGAATTGGGAGTGGGGGATTTTGTAATTAGCAATGAGCAATGAGCAATGAGAAACAATCTATTAGAAAAGGATACGAAGAATATAGCGTCAAAGGTTTCTACGAGCAATTTGGTGATGAGTATAGAAATCCTCAAGAGGCGGCAGTTCAAGAGGTTTTACAGCTATCAGTTAATAAATGGCAGCTAGATTTACAGAAGGTATTAGATTTAGCTTGTGGCAGCGGTGAAGTTACTTTGACACTGCAAAATTTAGGCTGCACTAACATTGATGGCATCGATCCATACACCTACAATGCTTATTTGAAACGCACTCTCCAAGAAGCTGAACCCTATACCTTTGAGGACATTGCTTCTGGAGTCCTCCATGACCGACATTATAGTTTGATTGTTTGCAGCTTTGCTTTGCATTTGTTGAGTGAGTCACGTTTACCAGTAGTCGCCTACCAGTTGAGTTTGATTTCCGACTCAATAGTTATCATTACCCCTCATAAGCGCCCTCACTTGAAGCCCGAATGGGGATGGAACTTCGTGGAGGAGATTATGTTTAACAGGGTGCGATCGCGTCTCTATAAGGCAATACTTTTCGGTTAAAGCAAAAGCTAATCTCCCAATCCCTGTCCCATCTCTCCTCAAAGAAGAGATGGGACAGGGGAAAGAAGCTAAAGCCCCCCTCCCGTAAAAAAATCTTCCTTTCGTTTTCCCTCTCCTCTTAGGAGAGGGTTAGAGAGAGGTTCCCTAGCCTCGCCTTGCAGCAGTTGTTTCTCGCAGCAGTTGTTTAACCGTTCCGATTAACTCGTGCGCTTCAAAGGGCTTAGCAATATAAGCATCTGCGCCTTGCTTCATCCCCCAGTAGCGATCAAATTCCTCTCTTTTAGTTGAACACATTACTACAGCTAGATCATGGGTTTTAGAGTCAGATTTAATCTTACGGCAAACTTCGTAACCGTTCATGCGAGGCAGAACAATGTCCAGAACTACTAAATCGGGACAATTTCTGGCAATTTGCTCTAGCGCTTCGACGCCATCACAAGCCACAGTAACACTCAACCCACTGTCTTTAAGCAGGCTAGAGATCATCTGCCTTTGCGTGATACTATCTTCCACAACCAGAACTGTAGTCATAAATATTTACCTATTTACTGGATTCAAAAGTTAACGCGAAAAATACGGTTACTCTAAGTTGCATTGCTTTTCCTGAGCGGGAACTTACCTACTTTTGTTCATTTTCAGCTATTAAACGAAAAAGTGTTTGCGTAAATGCACCTAATTTTACAATATAGCTTTCGTTATATTTTAAGCTCTCAATCTGGAATCTTACTATTAGAAAAGTCTATCTTTACTTAATCTTCAAATTAAACTACTATATGTACCTAAGTAATTCCGGAAATTTGTAAAGATTGTATAAATTAACGCGGAAGCTCCAAAGAGGGTTCAATGTCTGCGATTGTGCATTAACAAAGTGTGGGATAAACGGCAAAATTATGCCAACTCCAAGAAGTATCCGCCACCCCAGCCCGCTGGGCGGCAGTTGTCCCTAAGCGACTATGCTCCCAAA
>NZ_JAMPKJ010000032.1 GCF_039962115.1 Funiculus sociatus GB2-C1
AAATACTCCATCAGCGCGGTATACCGCGCTCATCAAGCTCTCTGTAGTTTGTTGCTCCTTAGACAATCCTTGAGTCGTCTTACGACTTGCCAACACAAGAGTTGTCTCTAGGATTTCTCTGTCAATCTGATATTGCTCGATAATTAGCCCGTCACTTTCTTCGTAACGGACTTCACTTTAATAGACATCTCCGAAAATTAGTCTGAAACCCTTGCCCTGCCTGAGTCGATATTTAATTTCTGGAGATGTCTAATAGCTACGCCTGTTACATTCCTTTAAATGCAGTCGTTGCACATTTACTAATTAATTGAGCGATCGCTTATAACCTGGATTTTCTCTTGCCACTCTAGTAGGCACCATGCTCCCAGTATGGGTAAATTCTGTTGAGGGGGTGACGCTGCTATCAGTTACCAATCAAAGGTAGCCGATCTGACTTGATGACGGTGATAGCAGCGCCGACATAAGCAAAAATCGTTAACCTACGTCAGGAGGGCAAAATAAAAGAGTTTTCAAGCGATCGCAGTGAGGGATGAGATGTCAATGCAAAAAGTGCCGGTCATTGATTATCGCCAAGCGAATGCAGCCAATTCACTATTGCCCAAACCCTCTATCCTCTCAAGCTCTGGCTGGAGTAACCTGCATCTAGAAGTTTACCAGCAGCCAAAATTTGAAATCGCCGAGCATCAACATACGATGCACGCGATCGCGCTAGCCGCGCACGCTAGCGCGATCGCTTGTGGGCTTCCTGAATCACCCGAACAACCAGAATTGGATAGCCTGATTGCCTCAGGAGAACGGTGGTTGGATGGAAAGCTGGTGCGGGAAAGGCGGAGAGTGGGAGATATTGCCATAATTCCTGCGGGCATTTTCCATCGCTGTAACTGGGCTACCTCAGTTGAGTTTATGATTTTGGCAATTGAGCCTGCCCTCCTCCAACAGGTCGGTCAGGATTTTGTGAATCCAGATCGCATTGAACTTACGCCCCGATTTATGAATGACGCAGATCCTTTGATTCAAGGAATTTTTTCGACCTTGAAAGAGGAATTAGAGTCTGGCAAAATCGGTGGTGATTTGCTGATTGATAGCCTCAAAACCACATTAGCGATTCACCTGTTACGGAACTATTGCACCATCCAACCGAAGCTTTCGAGTTATCCAGATGGATTATCTCAATCAACGCTGCAACAGGTAACAGAGTATATTCATGAGCATCTCCATCAGGACTTGAAGCTGGTTGAGTTGTGCGCGATCGCTCAACTTAGCCCCTATCATTTTCTACGTCTGTTCAAGCAACGGACAGGAACCACACCCCATCAATACATCCTGCAACGGCGAATTGAAAAAGCAAAACATCTGTTAAAACACAGCGAACTGAGCATTGCGGATATTGCAGCGCTAACAGGTTTTTGCGATCAAAGCCACTTGACGAGATGCTTCAAACGCATCGTTGGTATAACACCAAAACAACTCCTGCAAACCTGACCGCAAGAATTTACTAAAATCGAGCAACTTTCTTCTAGAGTCTTGGATTGCCAGCTTTCTAAGCTATTTACAGCAGGTTCTCTTGGAGAAAGAAGATGAAAATTGAACAAACCGAGGTATTAATTTCTACATCGGATGGAGAAATGCCCGCCTGCCTATTTACACCAACAGGATCTGATTACCTGGAAGTAGGCAGTGCTTCGCATTATAAGCCCGCCATCCTGCTGCTGATGGAGGCATTTGGCTTAACGTCACATATCCGAGATGTAGCAGCCCGGATTGCGAACGAAGGTTATGTAGTCCTGGCTCCAGATTTATACTACCGCGAGTTGCCGAACAACAAATTTGGTTATGACGAGGTTGAGCAAGCGATGGCAATGATGTGGCGCTTGGATTTCGGCAAGCCAATGGAGAACGACATTCGAGCCGCATTAGCCTATGTAAAGTCACACTCAGAAGTGAACCCCCATCGTGTCGGAGTAACCGGGTTTTGCCTGGGCGGCGGCTTAACCTTTTTTACGGCTTGCAAGTTATCAAACGAAATTGCGGTCGCGGCTCCCTTCTACGGCATGGTTTCCGATGACTGGGTTAATGCAGTCAAAGATATCACGGTGCCTATCTACCTATTTTTCGGCGGTCAAGATCCCTTTATTCCAGGCGATCGCATTCGGCAAATTGAGTCGCGATTTCAAGAACTTGGTAAAGACTACACCTTGAAGGTTTACCCCGATGCAGGTCATGGTTTTTTCTGCCACGAACGATTTGACTACAACCATCTGGCGGCGGAAGATGGCTGGGGCGAACTAACTCGATTCTTTCATCAGCATCTACAGGCTTTCTCTTCCCAAACATTGACAGAAGCTATTTGATAGATAACACTACTCTAAATTATTTTGGTTGAAGGGGTTTCTGATTCCACAGTTATTCTTGAACTTTTCTTAGCTCATTGCTCTAATAGATGTATGTTTAGGAGCAGTTCTAACCACTGTGTTCAGAAAGAAATTTCGATTTTCTTCTGCCTAAAATAATGAGCCAGCATTAATCAAGACTGCTTTGTAAGACACTAATTAATTCCTCCAATCGTAGGACTTTGTGTCCAGAATGTTTATAAACACGGAGTTGTGATAAAGCTAGCTGTTCTTTCTTTGTTTGCTTACTAACATTCATTGACTTCCGGTCAATTACAAGCGTATCCTCAATTCCCTGGTCTAGATTTTCAGCAATTTCCAACAACGTTTCAGCAAACACTTCCGGCACTCGGATTGTAGTTGTCGGCTTATTTTTCCAGCGCGAAGGACGACCCCCACCCGCTCTCGCACCACCTCGACCAGAATTACCCATAATTAAAACCTTCAACTTTTGTTACTAAATTGACGAAGTATTAAGCTATGTAGCCGCTGTCACAAAACCCTTTGTTTTTATTCAAAAGCTTTCTTAACTCCAAAATATGCTTTTCTGGATTTGACACAGAATTGTTAAAAAATACTTAAAAATTACTTTAAACTTGAAATCCTTACAGGGCAAGCGTTTCAGCTTCGTATTCCTAGAAATCGCCTAAGAGCTACTCATTGACAATCATCATTACTTGTGATACAGATTCATCCCAAAACATTAATGGCGGCCCGTGTTTGGTCAGGAGAAACTTCTAGGTATTTCTGCAAAGCTCCTAAGTCCTTATGTCCGCTGATTTCTTGCAGCACCCGAAGGATAACTCCTTCGCGGTGCATGATAGTGAGCGATGTCCGCCGACAGCTGTGAGAGGAAGCTCCAGAAATCCCAAGTTTGTCAAAAGTTATCTCAAAAATGTTGATAGCATTTCTGAGGCTAAGACATCCCTGACCTTGTTTTCCTGGAAACAGGAATGGATTGTTGGGTTCGGCGAATAAAAATCCGTAATTTGATGAACTGATTACTCCTAAAGTGTCATATTTTATCGTTGGCGAAGTATTGGCATCAAGTTGAGATTTGATGAGTTTTGATTCATGAAAATAACTATGGCAATTTTTACAGAGGTAAACTTGTTCTTTATCTCTGTACCAGCCTTGCTTACTAAAATGCTTAGAATCGCAAAGAGGACATTGGAACATATTGTTCCAAACCAGTTTTCCTTCTGAATTTAAGTTCTTATGGCTCCACCCGCCAAATAGTTCTCGCAGCCGGAGTAATTCTAAAGAATCTTGGCGATACTGCTGGAGAATCTTTTTAAGATGAGGGTGGGTGGGAATCGTCCGAGTCCCTTGTTTTCCTTTGCTATTGGCTTTACGAATGATAATGTCATCTCGCACTGTTTCCTCATGAAAAGCGTCAACGAAATGCATTTGACGGGCTTCAGAAACTCGACAAGCTGTATAAAAGCAGGTAGCAAATAGAGCTTTATCCCTAGCAAACCTAAACCCTTGCTCAAATAGCTGTTCAATTTCTCTATCGCTGAGGACTTTGGCTCGACCATTTCTGTCAATCAACATGAGTTTATGGCTCCTAAATTCCTAAATAAATTATGATGACAATTTTACAGAACTTTCAATGGCAGAATTATCGACTTCAGCACAAATATAGGAATCCTAAATGAGATTAAAACGCCAACCCGTTGTCACCACTTTTCTGCCAGGGTTGGGAGTTCGTAAATCAAATAGGATTGCTATATTCAGGTTAAGGTAAAAGAAACACAGCCTCTTCAACTTCTTCTCTAGAAACTTCTAGATATTTTTGGAGATTGGAGACCCGGCTATGTCCAGAAATATTTTGAGTGACTCTGATGGGCACCCCAGCTTTATGCATCTCTGTTAGTGCTGTCCGTCGCCAACTATGAGTAGAAGCTCCAACTAAATTCACTCGCCTACAACCCTTCATGAAGATGCCAATAGCTGTGTTCAAAGCGAGACACTCTTTTCCTTCTGCGCCAGGAAATAAATAAGGGTTCTTGGGATACATGAAAAGAAAACCGTAACTCATTGAGTTATAAACTCCCAGACGAATTACAGTGTCTCTTAGTTCAGGATGATCCACGAAAGCTGTTTTTATTTGAAAGCGATACAAACAGCTTTTACATTTATACATTTGTTTATCCCGAACCATCCCAGCAGTTGTAATATCGTAGCTGGCACATTTAGGGCAAATAATTCTCTGCTCGTTGTCAAAAACTTGACCACAATACAAGCTCTTGTAATCCCATTGTCCAATAATTTGTTTAATCTTTAGAAGTTTCCTAGAGTCTTGGATGTATTTTTCTAAAGACTGGGCTAGATTTGGATGAGTGGGAATGCAGCGAGTAGCTTGTTGACCTTTAGTAATGCATTTCCTAATGACGATAGTATCTCGAACTTTATCCCCATCAAAGATATCTGTGTACCGAGCTTGTCGGGCTTCTGAAATCCGACAGGCTGTGTAGTAACAGAGTTCATTCAAGGCGCGGTCTCTTTGACAGAGAAAACCTTGATTCAGCAAAAGTTGTCTTTCTTGTGGGGTTAAAATTTTGGACTGACCGTTTCTATTGACTTTCATAGTTCTTATTTCAACTGTAAATTGAATGGAGTTGTGAATTAAGGAGTAAACCTTTAACTACAACGTTCCGAAACACAGCTTTTTGTTCAACACGCACCAGAAAATTAATGACCAGCAATGACGGTAGTCACTCAGGAACGTCTTCCCTAGTCGCGGTAAAATCCTAAAAAGGCTCACTCAAATAGTATAGGATAAAATCCTAAAAAGGTACACTAAAATTTGAGGTGGAGGAATGAGAGATTTTTAAACCGAGAGAGTGAGGTAGTTAGATTTGAGCTAAAAACGTGTCTGTGCAAGGAGTTCCTGCATTCAATCAGGGAATAACTTGCACAGTTTAAGGCTCTGAAAAATCTTTAGGGGAGTCTCCTGGCTCCGACTGTTCAACAAGCTGAAACTGTTCAATGATGTGTTTAGTGGAGCCGATATTACTATCAGTCTGTTCTGGGGATGTCAACGCTCCCAGTAACGGGTCAGGCTGATTAATTGGGTTATTGGGCGGTGGTGTCAACGCTCCCAGTAATGGGTCAGGCTGATTAATTGGGTTATTGGGCGGTGGTGTCAACGCTCCCAGTAATGGGTCAGGCTGATTAATTGGACGCTTGGGAGATCGCATCTGTTGAGCAATCTGTGCTGCCGGACTGTCATACCTCTGGGGAGGTGGCGACCATTGAGGAATTTGTCCCTGACTGACCCTAGTCGGGTAACCTCGTCTTGAACATCCGATTTGTTCTAAGTAAGCGAAAGCCGTGTGTCGAAAAGCTCGCGGTGTGACTTGCTTGGGAGTCCCAAACAATACTGAGGTAGCTTTGTAGATGGCTGTGGAAACCAGCTCAGAAATGTCGCGGGTACTAAGGGGTTGGCCTATGGTTTCGGGTGTGCGATTAGAACCAAGCCGTACAAAGACTAAATTATGATCCGTGGGAATCTTGTCACGCCACTGCTCCCTCCAGGTGTCCAAGTCTTGAGCGAGATGCTTAGGCAATCGAAACTCGCGGGAAGCTAAAGTTTTTCTCCCCCTTTCCGACCTCAGGGCAGATTGAAACCGGTAGACGTTTTTTTCACGAAATAGCGTGCGCTGCCACTCCAACTGAGAAATTTCTCTTTGGCGAATCGGCGAGTAAACTAGAAGAGCGGTAATCAGGTAACGTTGCCAGGATTTCAAGATTGCCGCTTCTGAGCGTGGCGCTCCTGACTGATCCCGTGGTGCACAGCACTGCCGTAAATACTCGACAATCTGCTCCCCTTCTTCCAGGGTTAGCTCTGCTTTGCTCTGGCTCTGTTGTGAGAACTCGTGTTCATAATTAGTTCTAAGGGTATGTAAATAATCCTGTAGCGCTTTAACGGCAGAAATTTCTGAGTTGCGCTGCTTCTGGGAGTCCAGCCATTTAGCAACAGATAAAGATGCCTGAACCATATTGAGCGCCCAGCCGTAGCTGTTGCCCTTTTGCTTAAGACCCCAGTCGATGAAAACTTGGAGTTGCTCTAGCGAAGCCACTTGCTCAATTGCGAGCTGTTCGGAAGAGTATCCCTGAATATTATGCAGCCATCCCAAAATGCAGAGAATATTACTTTTATAAGTTTCAAAGGTGTCGAGCGCGATCGCTTTTCCTTTTCTTCCCCGTACTTGAGATTTAGTCCAGAAGTCGCCGAGTTGTTCGAGCTGCTGCTCTAGCTTATGGGTAAGCTCTTCCTGTTTGAGGGCATAGGGTTCTGCCTGATGCTGTCTCGCTTTCTGTTGTGTTTTGGACAACATTTGACCGATGTACATCTGAGGTGCATACTCCCCGCTCCGACTGCTTGGGGTAGGGTCATCCCAAGCTTGGGTATACATCCAGCTCAAAAATCTCTGCAAAGCTGAGTGGTAGTTGTTGAGGGTTCCACGGGAAACTTTTCGCGCTTTTGAATGCAGATTTGAGCCAGTATCCAGGGTTTCCAGAAGTTGTCTTGCGTTTCCTAAAAACTGTGACAACGGAATTTTTGCCAGACATTCATCTAGATGACTTCGTAGTTCAGCTTCCGCAAACCCATAGTTTGGCAAAATATACCGTCTTAAAGCTGTCTGAAGATTACTGACGAGTCGGGGGTTAGCCTGAGCTGCCTTAGTCTTGGTAAATTGCTCTAATGCTTCACTGACTGTCTTTGGTTGCATGGTTGCCTAATCCCAGCTACTGCCCTAACGGCTTGCATATCACTTCTGTGTTGAGCTTACCGCCATACCGCCATTATGTGTTGCAGCAGAAAGCTCGCGGCTTTCTGCTCCTCTGGAAAGGGTAGTTACTGCCCTTTTAATCCCACATTCCGCACCCCCTACTGTCACAATCGGTTTTTACGGAATTTACCGACCTAATGGAGTTATTTTTGATACGAAGAACTGGAAAACCCGTTTTGCGATCGCAAAACCAAAATACCCAAAAAGCCAAAATTCGTAGTGTGACAGTAGGGGGTGTGGAAAGTGGGTTTTAATGCTATCTCAGGAACAATTAGTGAGCCACTACTGACACAAAGCCATTTTTGGAGCTGCTCCAATTGCTAGTTGGAACGAGAAAGGGATTCTACTTCTTAAAATGCGCCAATCATCAGAGCAGCCGCCACTGTGACTCACCAAATATCGGTACCCACTCCCCAGAGTCCAACTTAAAAGCCCAGTACCCCTGCCGTGGGGGATTAGGAATTGAAACCATCACCGCCTCTACCCATTCAATTGTTTGGTCTAAATGCGTACCCGTAATTTGCTGAATCAGGCATTTTTTGCCAATAGGTGCAGCGCCATTTTGTGCTTGAGATATGGAAGACACATCAGGATTGTCAAGATTACCTCCAACGGGTATTAAGCGAGGATTTTCACTCATGGGAGAGGATGCGATCGCATCCTCCTTTAAAACAGGTTGCGACTGTACAACTTCAGTTTGCACAACTTCAGTTTCTAGCACGGGGCCGTTAGAGGTCATTACCACGCCAGGGGTTTCTCTGACCCACCTCTCGATATTGATCCGATTCTTCATTCGCCGCCACTCAAGACGCTTCACCTGCACCTGGATAAACAGCGGTACCTCAGAAGACGGCTCAACGGCCTTTTCCTCCCCGTACCCCTCTTTGAAGTCAGATCCGGCTGCCTCTGGATGCCTTTGAGGGGCATCCGAGGCAGACAGCGCATGTACAACCTTCATATAGGGGGGGGGTGTAGGAATTTCTGGCGAATCCTGTGCTGATAAGGGTTCTGGCTCTTCTATCAGGTTTTCTAATGGCTCAACTAGAGCTATTTCGGACTCAGTAGAAGTGTTTGAAACTGTCTCTGGTTGGTTTATTTCACACCTTTGGTTGTGGCGTTTTGGATGCCACAAGTCTAAATAGGATTGCTTATATAAAGTTTTGTGACTAATCGTTACTCCAAACAGTTGCTTGGTTGTGGCAATCAGGGCTTTAGCTCTTGCTGTGGCAGCCGTGGGCAGGGTCTGAGTCGCTTCTAGGTGGGATAGGGCGTTTTTTACCCGCTCTTGGGCTTGGGCGCTGCGTTGCTCGTTAATGCGATCGCTCAACGGTACTATGTTGTTGGCTGCGCCGGAGCTGGTGTCTTTATTGAATGTGTCGGAGTATGTACGAGACCGCTTTGGATGGCTGCAATAAGGAACATAGAAGCTTTCTGCTGCATGCGCCCATTCTTTTGCTCTTTTTCCAATTTCATGTTGATGGGAGCAGTATTGCTGATAACCTGGGGCGTTGATTGCGGTCTTTTCAATGTGGTTTATTAGTTGTTGACCGCTGAGGGCTAGCCATACAACACCATAAGTGCCAAAGTCTTTCAAGAGTTCGTTGGTCTGCCCTGGCGCTGTCCAACCTTCGCTAATCCGAGTTTCTAAGTGTTGTTTCCAAACTTTGGCTTTAGAAGTTGTGTTGGGGTGGTAGGAGAGTTTTTGACGTTGTAGGGCGGCGGCTAGTGCTTCTCTCAACTGGGACATATCCTGCTTTGTGGCGTGCATAGAAGCTACGTCCAGGAAGCGGGAGATGTCGTTGGTGAGGGGTTGGAGGTCAGTGTCCAGCAGGTAGGAGCCTACTTGGAGGGGCAAGCGATGTCCGTTGTAATTGGTGGGTTTTCCTTTGCTGTAGGGTTTGGCGTTGGGGAAGGTTTCTAGTTGTCCGGCGCTTAGTTGCAATCCTTGATCTTGGAGGGCGAATTTAATGGCACAGGCTAACGCTAGGGTGGGTACTGGCTCTGATAAGAAGAAGTAAATATGTAACCCGCCGCTACTGCTGGACTGGACGGGTAGGTGGCGACATAGCCCAATTTTCTCGGCTGCTTGAATGATTAATTGAAATTTCTCTGGGTCATTGTTGGGGTGGTAGTCGCTACCTCTATCGATATCTATGAGTGCGTAGCGAGTCTCCGTGTCAAATCGCAACCCTAGGATGATGTTCGGGTCTTTGTACGTTTCCCAGAGATTGCGGGGTTCGAGGGGGTAGCTGTTCTGTGTTGTCCACTGGGGTTTATTCCCTGGCTCTGGTACGGGAGCTGATATAAAACTCCACTGGTGATTAAAATATTCGCAAAATCTTGCTCCCACTGGGTCGGCTGGTTTCAACCCTATAGTTTTTCTGGCTGCTACTGCAACCATAATAGATGCCTCCATCGCTTATGTGTCGCGTAGAAACGGATAGAGGCGATCTATTTTCGGCTTCAACTTGTTGTAACAAAGTTATAATTCTTGCTACGATAAAGCCAGCGCGGGTTAGCTATAAGCCGCCCAGATGGTGATTGAACTTTCCCGAGTCTTGCACCTTCTGAGCTAGAAGCCTCTAGCCCGTTCTACAAAATTTAATATTTGTTTTTTTGATTTAAGGGAGTCTAGGATGCTTTCCAATTCAGCAATTTGCTGTTTAAGGAGTGTAACCTTGGCTCCTTTTGCTTTCTTCCCTGCAAATAGTCCTTCTCCTTCTAACTAATTCGTTTATGGGCAAGCCCGATAAGGTACTCAAAAGCTTTTTTAGCTAGTGGACTCCTCCGGCTTTGATACTGGAATAACGCCACGACCGATGCGTTCCATCAGTTCGGAGCGAGAGACATCCCACGCTTTAGCTAACTCATCTAAACCCTCAATGCCAGTGGGAGTCAGGGTGAAATTTACCCGTTTCTTCATCTCATCATAGAAGGCGGGTTCTCCTTTCGTGCGCGGTCTTTTGCCTCCTTTCTTCATAGCGTTCTTCTCAAGTATACATTTGCTTGTCCTCTTCAAGACTTTTGGTAGTAATATCAAGTCAACCTAATCAAGTATATATTTGAGAGTGAACCAAGGCGACTGGCGGTCAACCTCTGCCCTAGCTAACCTCTTTCCACTTGTCAAGTTTAGAGGACAAATTAATAATGACAGAGAACTTACGACAGAAGCAAACGGATAGCTTGTCTACCTATCAGCAAGCCCTAAACGATTCTTGCATCACAGATCTGGTAGAAAAACTCAGCGACTGCTCTAATCGCGCCACAAAAAGTGACATAATCACTTGCTAGAAACGCTTTCCGAGCAAGTAATTAGTGATGGGTGACTCCAAAACCACGACTTCTATCCCAGAGGAGTCTTCTTTAGCGCTGACTGTGCCACTGCCCTTGACGCGACATCCGGCACACGTCTATCTCACGTCTTTGGGGCAGGGGTCAAGACAGACGATGCGGGGTTCTCTCAACGCGATCGCATCAATGCTGACATTTGGAGAGTGTGATGTGATGACTCTCGATTGGGCCAAGCTGCGGTATCAGCACACGGCAGCGGTGAGGGCTGTTTTAATAGAGAAGTATAGCCCCGCCACAGTCAACAAAATGCTAACGGCGTTGAAAAGAGTGTTGCAGGAGGCTCTCAAATTGGAGTTACTCTCGGAAAAAGACTATAAGTTAGCGACTGACCTGCGCCCAGTTCCCGGCAGCAAAGGTTTGAGAGGTCGCGCTTTGAGTCGGGACGAGATCGCGGCTCTTGTTAAAGTCTGCCAAAACGATTCCACGCCCACTGGGACAAGGGACGCGGCATTGATTGCCATCTTGCGGGGGTCTGGAGTGCGTCGCCGGGAGTTAGTCAATCTGGATAAGAGTGATTTTTACCCCTCAAAGGGAGCGATTGAAGTTCGCGATGGGAAGGGAGGGAAAGACCGGACGGTGTACCTGTCTACTCAGGCAATTCGGGTGGTGTTAAATTGGTTAGCGGTTCGGGGTGACGCTCCTGGTCCGTTGTTGTGTCCGGTGAGTAAAGGCAAGCGAGTCACCATCAGACGGCTCACCTCGCAGTCCGTGTTATTCATTCTGCAAAAACGAGGAGAAGAGGCGGATGTTGCTGATTTCAGTACCCACGATTTCCGCCGAACTTTTATCTCTGACCTGCTAGATGCGGGTGTGGACCTGGTAACGGTTCAACGCCTTGCGGGGCACTCCGACCCCAGTACCAGTTCCCGCTACGACAGAAGACCTGAAGCGGTGAAGCGACGGGCGGTGGAACTTTTGGACTTGCCGGGGCTTTCTGAATAGCCGATTCTTGTGAAATTGGGGAGAGGAGATATCAATGCTAAAGAAGCGTAACTAATAATAGAGGAAGGGGGGAAACTGCCTTAAACTACCCTGTGTTGCTACTGTATCAGCCTGTGCCCAAGATTATCTCCCTGTTTAATCAGGCGGGTGGAACAGGTAAAACCACCCTGACACAGAACTTAGGTTATCAGCTTACCCAACGGGGACATAATGTGTTGCTAGTTGATATTGATCCACAAGCATCACTAACTGCATTCATGGGTTTAGAACCGTTTGAGTTGTCGCAAACGATCGCGGACGCATTACTTAAAGATGCTCCACTCCCAGTTCATCGACAGCTTCATGGCATGGATTTAGTTCCTTCAAACATTCTCCTTTCCGCCGCCGAGGTACAGCTTCACTCCGCGCTCGCTCGTGAATGGAGGCTTAAGCAAGTTCTCTCGTCTGTTCAGAACAACTATAATTTCATACTGGTTGATTGCCCTCCTACACTGGGAATTTTCAGTATTGTGAGTCTGGTGGCTTCAACCCATGTACTTGTCCCGATTCAGACTCACTTCAAAGCGTTTCTGGGTGTAGAACTCCTTCTCGACTCTATTCGTCAGGTAAGAGAACGTATTAATCCAGAACTGGCTATTATTGGTGTAGTTCCGATGATGCACGAGAGCCGCACTAGCCAAGGGAAAGTCATTCTAGATGGTATAAAAGAGCAACTCGGCAGGGTAGCGCCCATCTTTCCGGCTATTCCCAGAGCGATCGCTTTTGCTGATGCTTCGATGGAGCGAAAACCACTAGCCGTCTATGACCCTAAGCATCCGGCTGTGCCGCTCCTTGAATTTATTGCTCAGAGATTGGAGAAAGACTAATGGCTGTCAAGAAGTCCGGGCGAACGGCTCCAGAGCTAAAGACGCTGGATGCTTACCTTAGTAAACCTTCAGAGCCATCCACTTCAAAAGCGCCAATCGATAAGATTCGCCACCCCTTGAAGCAACCCCGTCGCTATTTTGCACCTGACAAGCTGGCTCAACTCGTGAAGTCAGTTAAGGAGCATGGCATTTTAGAACCTTTGTTAGTTCGTCCTCTTGAGGCTGGGGAGTACGAGCTGGTTGCCGGGGAACGACGGCTCCGAGCTGCTCGCGATGCCGGATTAACAGAAGTTCCCATCGTTTCCCGCGCTCTGGATGATAAGCAGGCTCTCCAAATCGCCTTAATGGAGAATCTTCAGCGAGAAGACCTGAACCCATTGGAAGAGACGGAGGCTGTGCTGGAACTGCTAGCGATTGTTCTGGAATTAGACACTCGCGAGGTGGTGTCTGTTCTCCACCAGTCCTATAACGCTAAACAACGAGGAATTGAGTTGAATCAGAACGTTCTGATTCAATTGGAGAAGATTGAGTCACTCCTATCTTCAATAGGACGTTTCAATGCTGGAACCTTTCGTTCTAGTCGTCTTCCCCTACTGAATCTTCCATCGGATGTGCTAGAAGCGCTACGGAAGGGAGAGCTTGAGTACACAAAAGCGATGGCGATTGCGCGGGTGAAGGATGAACAGCTTCGGTCTGATTTGCTTTCGTTGGCAATTGCGGAGAACTTATCGCTCAACGAAATCAAGGCACATATTAAAGAACTCAAGCCTCAATCAGAATCAACTCCACAGAGGATTATGCTTGAGCGTTTGAGTGAAATTAGTAAGCGTTTACAGAAGAGCAAGACTTGGGGTGAGAGAAAGAAGAGAGAGCGGATTGCTAGATTGTTGGATGAGTTGGATAAACTGACAAAAGAGAGTTAGCGAGTGGCTATCCTATCGTGTCAGGGTGGGAAGACGACATCCCTCATTCTCCTGAGATGAAGCTAAGTTTTGCCGTCAACCGAAATAGTAGTCATAACTGCTAACGGTAGAGCCGTTGCAGCAAGCGTTGGATGTTCTTGAACGGGACGAAGATGCGGAGTGAGCAGAAGAACTGTCTCTTACTCTACCGCAACAACGTTAAATGCTAGATGGGGTTCAGTCTTTTGCTGTGCTCTTTGTATAGTGTATTGCCGGGGACACACTACCGTTTGAGAGAGTAGATTTAGGAATGGTTGTCTATCACTGTGCAGATTGGAATGAATAATTCGAGCAACTGGAACACGATTACTGAGTCAAACTTCCCGTGGGAGCGGGAGGCGCTGGACTTCGTGCGTCAGCAGTTCCCTGCACATGAGCCTTATCGAGCTTGGTCTAATTTTGAGTTTATTGCGACGGATGGCAGTATCAATGAGGTTGATCTGCTTGTCTTCACTCCGCAGGGGTTTTTCCTAATTGAGATTAAAAGTCGTTCTGGGCGGTTGTTTGGCGATGCAGGAACCTGGACTTGGGAAACAAACGGTAGACTCCATACCAGCAACAACCCGCTAATTGCAACCAATACCAAAGCTAAAAAGTTGCGATCGCTGCTAGAACGGCAAAGAGCCTGCCGAAGTAGAGGGCAGATTCCGTTTATCGAAGCCTTGGTGTTTTGTTCTGCTCCAGAGCTTCGCTGTGAACTGCAAGGAACTGCACGATCTACGATCAATTGATGGGTGTTGAAGTATGCCCCAGAGTTAGACAAACGAATTCGTCCCCATTTGAATCTCACGAACGATTCGTGGCGGGTGGATGAAACGTATATCCAGGTCAAGGGAGCGTGGAAATATTTTTATCGAGCGGTGGATTCAGAAGGGGATACCCTAGATTTTATGTTGAGCGCGAAGCGGGATGGCAAGGCATCTGCAAGATTTTTTCGTCAAGTGCTCAAAGCCCAGCATACTCAACCGCCACGAGTGATTAACGTGGATAAGAATGCTGCCTATCCAGTCGCAATGAAAGCCTTGAAAGCGGGTAAAACAATTGCAGAGCAGACCGAGCTACGGCAGGTGAAATATTTGAATAACGTGATTGAACAGGATCATAGAGCCATCAAGCGAATCGCTAAACCAATGATGGCGTTCAAATCATTCAACACCGCCAGACTAACCTTGAGCGGAATTGAAGCGATGGCGATGATTCGCAAAGGGCAAGTGAACGGAATCGACAAAGGGGACACTATGTCTCAAGCCAAGTTTATTAAAGCAATCTTTTGTGTGAGTGCTTAGGGAAATACGAACGATACAAATCGTTTATCACTTAAAAGTTCTTGCAACAGAACCAGCTGCTTTGGGCTAACCAAGCCTATCAAGGACAACTTAGATTGTCTGTACCCATTGTCTGTTGTTTTACTTGAGTATTGCCAAGCGTACTAAACCAGGATTTGTGGTGTTTCCTCGTCGGCGGGTATTGGAGCGAATTTTTGCAAGGGAAGGGACGCTACCGTTGTTTGAGTAAAGATTATGAACAACTGCCACAAGTCAGTGAGGCTTTTGTTTATGCTGCTATGACTAGATTGATGCTTCGGCGGTTAACTTTTACAGTTAAGATGACTTAATTTTTATTTTACAAACAGCCTCTAAAATTGTCGGGAGCCGGATGCACCCAAACGCGCACGTTTGGTTTTAACTGAAAGGTGCGGGGGATAATACCCTCCATCGACTCAACCAAAATAACCGTAGTTTTAAAAATTAGCTACGAAGGGAGATCAAGATGCCCAAATGGAAACTGGTAACAGAATTCGCGTTTGACAGCGCCCACTACATCAAAGACTACGATGGTCCCTGCGGTCGGATGCACGGGCATACCTATAAGGTGCGAATCGAGGCAACCTCATCTAAGCTCCACTCCTCAGAATACTGCCCTCACTCAGTCATGGTGGCTGATTTCAGAACCTTGCGCTGGGCTAAGCAGGACGTGATGAAGGGAGGACTGGATCACTGCGTTCTGAATGAAATTTTGCCCCCAGAGTACGAGGCAACGGCTGAGATGATTGCTAAGTATATTTATGACAAAACGAAGAAACAAGTGCCTGAGGGTGTGCAACTGAAAGTTGCAGTTTCAGAAACTCCTAATTCTTGGGTAGAGTATGAGGATGACTGAATTATCCCAAACAATAGCTTTGTCCTCAAATAAGATGAGGCATCATCCTCGTGTCTTAGTTATTACGTCCTGCACGGGACAGAAGCGTTTTAAGCCTGCGAATCAGCTAACATTAGAAGACTTCAAAGACTCTTTAAAACTTCCTGAACGTGAAACTTCTCTTTGCGAGTTTGCTAGTCCTACTGGTCTTATGTACACAGGGTTACAGCACTTGCGGACAATGGAGGGGGTGACTCTGCTACGCCAGTCTTTTGGGCGAGAAGTAGTAGACGTGA
The DNA here is from genome assembly GCF_039962115.1 of Funiculus sociatus GB2-C1. NCBI lineage: Bacteria > Bacillati > Cyanobacteriota > Cyanophyceae > Coleofasciculales > Coleofasciculaceae > Funiculus > Funiculus sociatus. The sequence goes on from NZ_JAMPKJ010000032.1 coordinate 15,749, forward strand.
AGATTCTTTCGGCTGGGTATGGGCTAATCCCGGAAGACAAAATAATCGTGCCTTATGAAGTCACCTTTAATAGGATGAAGGGGTACGAAGTTGATGAATGGGCAAAGTTTTTAGAAATCCATCAAGCTTTTGAAAAAGCTATTTTTGGCTACGATCTAGTATTTATCCTGCTAGGGGATAATTATCTGCGATCGCTTTGCCTCCCCGTTGAAACTTGCAACAACCAAACCTTTATCTTTTTAGCCTCGTCCAAGAGTGCTAATTACATTCGAGATTTAACGGCAAAAACGTTTGTCTTGCCTCTTGACAACACCGATGCTAAACACTACCGCTATGGATTAGTAGGTTTGAAAGGGTTTTTGTTTAAAAGGTTTGCTGAATGTGTTGCCAGAGAAGGAATGCTGCTACAGAAGGTTTACGACGATCCAGAAGCCTTTATTCAGATTATAGATACTGAGCCTGTTCAGCTAGAACTACCTTTAGGACTGCCAGAACTAAAGCTTTCTACTAAATCAGTCAAGAAGCTAAAATTCGGTAAGTCCGAAGACAAAGAACTTATTCCTATTCCCGATCTGCCCCCAGCTCCTAATTGGCGTTTAGGAATGCAGTACTTCATTCCGGAATGGGACGATCATGTAGACCCTAAATATAATTTTTTGAGCGATGCTCTGACACCAGGGCGAGACCCCTATGAGGATGAAGTCTATGCCCATCAGATTTATCCCACTGCTAACTATGATGGCATTCTAGTTTCTAAGGTAGTTGTAGAAAGTAGCAAGAAGAAAAAAGCCCTTATTGAAAAAATAGGGATTCACAAATTTATCCGCTTTCCAGGCCCAGTGATGGGTGATTGTGGAGCTTTTGGATACATCGAGGAAGAGGTTCCTCCCTACACGACAGAAGAAATTCTGGAATACTATCAGCACCTCGGCTTTAACTATGGAGTGAGCATCGATCACTTGGTTGTTGGACCGTTTGCTGAATCAGGAGTGAGAGAAAAACGATATGAGTTAACAATTAAGAATGCAGAAGAGTTTATCCAGAAGCATCAAGTGGGAGGGTATACATTCACTCCCATTGGTGCAGTTCAAGGGTGGAGTCCAGAATCTTATGCTAAGGCAGTCAAAGCCTATATTGAAATGGGCTATGAGTATATTGGAGTGGGTGGACTGGCTAGAGCACCAAGTCAAGAGATTTTAGAAATCTTAAAGAGCATTCACCCGCACTTAACTCCCCAGACAAAGATGCATCTGTTTGGAGTAGGGCGACTCAATGCTGTTCCAGTCTTCCGTCATCTAGGAATAACCAGTTTTGATTCTGCAAGTCCGTTGCGTAAAGCTTGGTTGGATTCAGCAGCGAATTACCATACTTTCGATGGTAAAACCTATGCAGCTATTCGCATTCCTAACGTAGATAGACCTGGGGTGCGAATTAAACGATTGCTGGAAGCTGGTGTATCAGACCGGAAAACTCTTAAGCGGCTTGAAGAAAAAGCACTTCATATACTGCGTGAGTTTGATGCAGGCCGCGTTACTTTAGAGCCAACTCTCTCATCATTGCTTGCCATAGACGAGTTGTTAGAATTGCCACGCAATGGTGAAGTAAACGCTCAATCTTCAGCCAGACGCTTAACTAGACACGCGCAAATGTATCGGGAGCTTTTGGAAGAACAGCCCTGGAAGAAGTGCGGTTGTGTAATCTGTCAAGAAATTGGGATTGAAGTTGTAATTTTCCGAGGAAATGATCGCAACCGTAGACGTGGCTTTCATAACACCTATATTTTCCATAAGCGGTTTAATGTCTTAGTTAAAGGTGAAAAATCTTGAACTAAGATGTCTGTATACTCAAGAAAGTTGAGATACGCTTTTCCTGCGTATTTTTGATATGTATCCTAAAAAACTGTTTCTCCTTGTTGTGCTGTAAGGTAACAGGAAAAAGCGAAGCTCCTGGGAATGTGAAACATTAGGATTTTGAGGTTTCAGTGGAAAAGAAATTTTTACCGATCTTCTCTATGGACCACGCTGGTCTGTTAAGAAAGTTGAAGGATATCGAAGGAGAGTACGGGATTCTAGCTCCCCTTTCCTGCCCGAAAAATCTCCTTAAAGATATTCGCGATACAAATAAGCTTTTCTTTATCGATAGTGGTGTTTTTGAAAATCAAGATTGTCCTTGGTACTATCAACTCCATTGTGAGTTTAAGAACAACCGATGGGTGCGTGAGTTACGTTTGGCGTCGGAACAGCAGTTGCGACAGAAAATAAGAAACTATCTGGAGCGCTGCGACAGTTTCAGTCCTGATTATGTTTTTGCACCTGACGTTTTTGGAGAACCCCTACTATCTCTTTATTTAGCTCGACTCAGCTGGGAAGAATATTGGCGGCGGTCAAGACCTTATGACTTGATTGGGGTTGTGCAGGTTGGAGCTGTACTCTACAACTGGCAAGAGAAAGCTGTGCCGCAGTCGGACTCCTTTCTACCCCATTACGGCTCACCTAAGAGCTTCCTGGCTCCTCTGATGAGTGCGTACCGAAACATCGGCTATCAGTACATTGCTCTGGGAGGCTTGTTGAAAGCCGATACTACGATGCCAACTGGTTTAAGGTTTGGCTTGTCTGCTGAGGAACTGGATGAATTGCTAACCTGGAGCCGACCTGAATTTGTCTTGGGTGGGCTGGCTTTAAGCCGTCTGGAAATTATAAGAAAGCATGAGGTCTGGGCAGATTCTACCAATTGGCTCTGGTGGGATGCTCGTTACGACTACCAAAGGTTTGGGCATCGGAATGCCTTGCAGGAAGTCTTGGGGTGAGCTTTCACACAACCGTTTCCACACAGACGCTTATTCTAGCTGTACTCCTAGTTCACAGACTAGGTATGTAGAAAATTAAGTGAGGTTGGTAGTTTTTTGTTGACTAAGGGAATTCTATAAGTAGAGGAACTGTTAACCAACAGATATTTCTGCTCCTAAGGTTGAACACTAGCACGTTCGCTATGATACAAGTCGGTTTAGAGTACGTCAAGCTTCAAAATTTACTGAATTTCCTTATCCGCAGCGTCGTCTGGCAGACTCCTGTTGCTCCCCTTGTTATTGCTGTAATTGGACTAGAACTGTGATCGAGCTTGGATCTCTGGTGCGATCGCACCACAACTATCTAGGTACAGGAAAGGTTATTGAGCTAACAAATCTGGATGCCACTGTTGAGTATTTTTGCTCAGTTGGACAACGGATTTCAAAAACTATAGCCCTAAATTCGCTTCAACGAGTTAAGCTCCCGCGTCAGACACGATGCTACTTCTGGTCGGAAAGTCAAGAAAGTTGGTTCATTGGCAGAATTTTTGGCTGGGATGAATCTCGCCATCAATATCAAATCGACTTACCCGATAAGCATACTGTATTGGCTTGTGAGCGGGAAGTCTATGTCCGTTGCAATCTGCCGATCGCAGACCCCATTGGAATCTTAGCGATGAAGGGTCACGAAACGCCTTACTTCCACAACAAGCGATCGCGTTTTGTCCAATGTCTGGTTGAGCAACGGGCAGTCAGTCGCGGGATGACTGGACTTATTTCTGCCAACATTGAGCTTTTTCCCCACCAAGTAGAAGTCGTCCGGCGCGTTCTGGAAGACCCCATTCAACGCTACCTGTTAGCCGATGAGGTTGGACTGGGAAAAACTATTGAGGCAGGAGTGATTCTGCGGCAATACCTACTGGATGAACCGCACGGACGTGCATTGGTCTTGGTGCCGCAATACCTTCTGGAACAGTGGCGTCAGGAGTTGGAAGACAAATTCTACCTCTCCCACTTTTCAGACCGCGTGCAACTGCTTGCCGTTGATGACTTGAATCAGATCAGGCTCAATGAGGGTTTTGGCTTCCTCATTTTAGATGAAGCACACCACATCGCGGCGATGGCAACCTCCTCGAATGTGGTACGTCGGCAGTGCTTCGAGACCTGCAAACAGCTTGCTCATAAAAGCGATCGCCTACTGCTATTGTCCGCTACCCCAGTTCTGAACCATGAGCGGGATTTCCTAGCGATGCTTCACCTGCTCGATCGAACCACCTATCAGCTTGATGATTTAGAAGGCTTTCGAGCTAGAGTTCAAAAGCGTCAGGAGATCGGTCGAGTTCTCCTTTCCTTCAAAGAAGGCGCAAAACCATTTGTTCTGAAGACGAAACTCGGTCAGTTGCGAAACCTTTTTTCCGAAGATACATATCTACTGAATCTCGCCGACGAGTTGCAAAGTAATCTACAGAATCAAGAAGCTCCTGCTGCTGAGCGAGATAAAATTGTGCAGGCGATTCGTACCCACATCAGCGATACCTATCGACTGCACCGCCGGATGCTCCGTAACCGTCGTGCTGAGGTTAAAGATGTGCTTTTTGACCGCAATGCCATACCTAAAGCCGAGTATGACTTAGATGAGCATTCCTACCAAATTCACGAGCTTATAGATGAGTGGCGAACTGTTGCCCCGAACGAGGAGTATAGCCGCATTTTCCTTCTCCTCTTTCGTGCCAGCAGTACTTGGTTGGGGATTTTAAAAGAAGTCGTTGAAGCGCGTTTAAACAACGTATCCCATCCAGGATTACTCAAAGAGTTTGGTGCTGATGATGTTCGTATCCTGATTGAAACTCCTAAATTTCCTGGGGAAGAGGAGATTTTGCAATCCTTACTCAAAATTCTTCAACAACCGTTTGAAGAGGGTGATCGCCTTGAGTTATTGAAAATAATTTTGCTTTATCACCTCTCAGAAATTCTTGGACTCCAATCCTACCAAAGAGACATAGTTAAGTTATTGGAGAGAGTCCAAGAGAGACTTCGTAAACCTTTCAAGAGCGATAGTTTGCCCAAAATTGTTATATTTACAAGCTTTGTGCAAACCTGCTCAGAAATTGTCCGTTATTTATCGAATTCTTTTGGTGAAAATTCAATTGCTAGCCATCAATTTGGAGCCTCACGAGAACAGGTTGAGCAGAATATTAGTAAATTCAAGAACAATCCCCAATGTTTCATTTTAGTTTCTGACTTCTCTGGAGAAGAAGGGCGTAACCTTCAATTTGCGGATGGTTTGATACACTTCGATCTGCCTTGGTCACCTAATCGCGTCGAACAAAGGCTGGGAAGACTTGACCGGATTGGCGGCAAAATGGGAGCCAAGTCCTGGCTATTGGCAGGTCCAGACTTACCAGATAGTCCTCAAGAGGCTTGGTATCAGCTCTTAAAAGAAGGATTTGGTATCTTCAATCAATCAATTGCTAGCTTACAGTTTTATGTCGATGAAAAATTACCAGAACTAGAGGCTGCTCTGTTCCATTCGGGAGCAGGGGGGCTTATGGAAATGATTCAGCCTATCCAAGAGGGTATTCAAGCCGAACAGGTAAAAATTAGCGAACAGAATGTTTTAGATGAAATTGAAGCATCTGATGAAAATGCCGTCCAGTATTTTCAAGCTCTAGAACAATTCGATGACAATCAACAGAAAATTGAAAAAGCTACAGAAGGTTGGATTTGTAGGGCTTTGGATTTTCTAAGAATTGATGACCCCAATTTATCAGGAGTTCGTCGTTATAAGCCCACTGAACGCACCTTAATTCCAGTTAGCGAGATAATCGATCGCTTTTCTCAGGCTAAGGCATCTGGAGCTTACAATCGGAGGTTGGCAAACAAGTATTCTGGTATCAACCTCTACCGAATTGGTGAAGGGCTGATTGAAGAATTAGCTTCTTACATCCATTGGGATGACCGGGGTCAAGCCTTTGCCATGTGGCGACATAATGAGTCTTGGGACTCTGGGGAAGGTACGGAGTGGGTTGGATTTCGCTTCGATTATGCGATTGAGGCGGATTTATCAGTTGTTCAGCAATTTGTAAGGGATGATGGGCTGAACAATTTTAATGAAAAAGCACTGAGGCGACGAGCAGATGCCTTGTTTCCACCCCAGATGAAGACTATCTTTCTAGATGCTCAAATGGATGTTGTTGAGAATGCCGAACTTCTGAGTATCCTGCAACGCCCCTATTTTGGCAAGAGCAGTGATTATTGCGACTATAACTTGGCAAAAAACCGTTTGCCAATTCTTGATGAATTTATAGACCCTGGCAAGTGGGCGGATTTTTGCCGCGAAGCGCGTCACACCTCGGAGAATTTATTGCGCGATCACCCCTCTTTCATCGAACTCTGCGAACAACGAGCCAAAAGTGCCACACTGAAATTGGAGAATCGGCTCAACCAGCTCCAACTGCGCTTTAACCGATTATCGAAGCGCGAACAAATTTCTGATTCTGGGTTGGCAAAGGAACTCAGTACCGAAGGTGCATTAAGTCAAGGCTTGCTAAAGGGAATTTACCGTCCCCGCATGACGCTTGATTCTGTGGGATTCATTATAGTTTCCGGGCGACCTCCTGCTCAACCTAGTCAAGACACAGGTTATTGATGACTGATTCGTTTGAAGAACTCAGAGAGATTATCCAAACAGGGGGTAGTCTTCCAGCCGATTTGAGCCACTTCTCAGAGGCTTGTCATCGGCGCTTACTCGATGCCCTTGGTGTGGGTAGTCCCTACGCACCCGCAGCGGGAGATATTGCCTGTCTAGTTCGTCATGTGCTGCGGCGGGAAGATGAAGACCTAAAGGGAGGAATGTCCCAAAGTATTAAAGTGCCTCGAACACCTCCATATCCTTTGGAGAGAGAGATTTGGCAAAGATGTGGCATCAAAGTTTTGCGTGAGGAGCCAGACTACTTTTTGATTAGCGCTCAGGCTTGGAAACCAGAGTGGCTCGACTTTTCTGACCAATATCCCCCAGATAAACCTGCATTTGACGAAACTCCCCGTCGCAATTACGACCCGGTACCTGGCGATCCTTTTCTCGATTTGCTTGGTTTGAAAGATTACCAGAGTGTGGGTCAACGTGAGGCAATTCGTGCTGTTTTGACAGCACCACAGGGTTCGACGCTCACCATTAACCTTCCTACTGGTTCTGGGAAAAGTCTCTGCGCTCAACTCCCTGCCCTACTGAAATCGCGCACCTCTGGTGTCAGTGTAGTCGTTGTTCCCACAACAGCACTGGCGATTGACCAAGAACGGGCATTAGAACCTTTTATCAACCACCCGACTGCCTATTATGGTGATGATTCTGAGGAAGGAAAAGAAAGACGAGAAGGTATCCGGCAGAGGATTCGTCAAGGCACTCAGCGCATTATTTTTACCTCCCCTGAAAGTCTTATAGATTCCCTAGCTCCCTCGGTTTATGAAGCCGCCAAACTAGGAATGTTGCGTTACTTTGTAATTGATGAAGCGCACATGGTCGAACAGTGGGGGGATGAGTTTCGCCCTGCTTTTCAAGAACTTCCTGGGTTACGCCGAGCTTTATTACGCCTGACTTCGTTTAATACTTTATTACTCACTGCAACCTTAACGGAATCCTGTTTAGATACCCTGGAAACCCTATTTAGTCAACCCGGTTCATTTCAGGTTATTTCTGCTGTCCAGTTGCGTCCCGAACCTTCTTACTGGTTTTCTTGGTGTCGAAGCGAGCAAGAGAGGAGAGAACGGCTCCTTGAGGCAGTGTATCACCTTCCCCGTCCTTTAATTATTTACGCCACTGAACGGGAAGATGTATTTGACTGGAGTGGTGAATTGTCTCGTGTCGGTTTTAAGCGGTATGCCATGATGACCGGGGAATCTACTGCCCAGGAGCGATCGCAACTAATTAAAAATTGGCACGAAAGACGAGTTGATATTGTTGTTGCGACTTCTGCTTTTGGCTTAGGTGTCGATCAAGCAGATGTTCGAGCAGTTATTCATGCCTGTGTCCCTGAAACGATTGACCGTTTTTATCAAGAAGTGGGACGGGGAGGACGAGACGGTAAAGCGGCAGTCTCTCTAACACTGTATACCAGCAACGACCAGAAAGTTGCCAAATCCCTTAAAAAATCAACCATTACCATTGATCGAGGTTTCGAGCGGTGGCAAAGTATGTTCTATAGAAAAGAAATTGCTCCAGATCGTAAATTTCGTGTACCTATAAATGCTCCTCCTTCCATGAAAGAGGGAGACATTGATATGTACAATAAAAAGAGTCGTAAGTGGAATATTCACACCCTCACTCTTATGAGTCGAGCAGGTTTAATTGAAGTTAATTGGGAAGACCCGCCTATTAAAACCAACTTTGACTCAGAAGAATCATATCTTAAAGCCTTTGAGCATTATCAAAATCATCGGATTATTAATATTATCAATGAATATCATTTATCAAAAGACAGTTGGGAAACTCAAATTGATCCAATTCGCCTTCAACGTCAAGACTTAAGTTATCAAAAACTTCAATTAATGAAAGAAGCGCTGTGGACAAAACCGCAACGTTGTCTCTCAGAAATTTTTGCTGAAGCTTACACAATTTCTGTAAGCGAAAAACTCTCTCCCAGGAAGCCAATTATAGTAGCTCGTGCTTGCGGGGGATGTGCTTTTTGTCGAAAGCGTGGAGTCAAGCCTTTTCCAGGGATTATGCCCGCACCTCTCCCCGTGTGGCAACATCCAGATTTCTTCGTGGGAGGGGAACTCCAACGTTTACTTGCAGAGGAGAAGTTACTACTAATTTTTTATGAGTCAGTTGAAGCAAAAAAATGGGAGCGACAACGCAATAAGTTGCTCAGATGGTTAATTGCACAGGGGATTCATAATGTTGTAACTCCCCAGGAACTCCATAGCATTTTCAAAAAAGAAGCTAATCGAGTTACCGATGCTTTTATTTTCTTTTTTGAGGATGAAAAATATCAGCCAATTAAGATGCCTCGTCTTCCCACTTTAATCGTTCATTCTCAAAAATTTCCCCTGCCTCAAATCTACCTAAAAAATAGTACCTCCCAAGCACCGCATATTATTTTACTTCCCGTTAGTACCCCTGACCCAAGCCGAGATGACCGAAGACTGATTGATATTTTTCCTGGACGTAGCTTTCGCTTTGAACCATTTTGCACGGAGATTGGAATATGAGCGTATTAAAAACAGCTTTAGCAAACCCTAGCCGGATGCAAGGAATATTTAGATATTTACTCCATGCTAAGGGTCAAAGAGAGAAAAGAGAAGTACTAGAGCGCATTCTTTCTCCTGATAAGCTGGTTGAGGATAAAAGTTCTCCGCGTCCTATGTTCCGTGCTGCACTTAATGAAGGACTGAAGTGCCGTCTTTTAATAGAAGAGGAAGAAGGACTTGATATCGCTATTAATCCTGATTTGCCAGAGGAGGCTAGAAATCCTCAGCTTGGCACTCAATTATTACCTAATACCCTTGCCGATTTATTTTTTGCCTCGGACAATGAAGATGAAAAAGACTTTGGTCTTGATTGTGCGTGGTATTTAGCACAAGACCTGTATGATGCCCCTGGAACTTGGGAAGAAGTAGAACAGAGAGTTAATCAACAGAGAGTTGGTGACCTTTTAAAATTGTCAAGTGACCGTCTTTTCGATCAATTAGGAGACTGGATGTGCTACTTAGGTTTGGCATGGAGATATGCTCTGAAAGAGGGGAACAACTTGAAGAAGATACTGGTTCCCGATCCTACGGTTTATATCAGACATAATCTTAACCAGCTATTTAATGGACAAATTGGCAACAAAATTCTACTCAATGAATTTATTAATAAATTGGCAATAAAATGCCCTCTTTTTGAAACTGGGCATTTTCGAGAAACCATTGAAGCCAATATTGGTCGGCGTAAACCTAAATATTTATCAACATCTACAGCTTTTGCTTTGTTGCGCCTTCAAGATGAAGGTTACATCCAGCTTATAAGAGAGTCGGATGCAGACTTGATGCTTCTGCCAAAAGTGAATAATCAAGTTGATGACGATGGACGAATTTCTCAGATTATTTACTTTGGGGAATAATTATGACATTTCAAAATTTTGTTTGCTGGCGTTCTCAACAAGTTCAGAGCATCATGAACGTGGAAGCAACTCAGCCTCCCGATCATATATTTTTAGCAACTCACCATCCAGTCGCCATGAAACGGGGGGAACTCATCAAGGGTGGCTCAGAGATTCGCTATAGTGAGGAGGAATTTCTAAGAGATTTTTTAGCAACAGAAGACTTTGCTTTTGTACCTGTTTTAGGAGAGTCAGGTACAGGAAAGTCACACCTAATCCGTTGGTTAGCAGCAAATATTCAATCAACCGATACACGCAAGGTTTTGCTGATTCCTAAAATTGGTACGAACTTAAACGATATTATTGGTCTTATCCTAAATATTGAGGGAATGGAGGGGGAGAAGTTTGATGAATATCGACAACGATTGAATAAAGCTACAAGTACATTAACAGAAGTTCAAGCTCGTGTCCAATTGCTTAATCAGTTAGCCGCCGCAGTAGGCGATAAGGGAAAGCGCGATCGCTCCAAACTCACTGATGAACAAAACTATTTAGTTGATGAGCTTCACTCCCTCTTGTATGATCCATTTTTTCGAGAATATTGGCTCAAAGACGGCAGTATTATTCATCGTCTAGTTATTCACACTCTCGGACACCAAGATACATCCAAAGTTGTTGAGGAAATGAGAGACTTTTCCATTGATGACTTACCATTAAATGTTTTGGATTTGCCAAAAGCAGGACAGCAAGCACAAGAGTTTTACAGTTTTCTTATCAGTAATGACAACCTACAAAAGGCAACCGTAGACTGGTTAAATCGTCACCGGGATGAAGCAATTACGCAGGTATTAAATCTTGGTCGGGAAGACCTGCAAAGATTAATGCGTGACGTGCGTGAAACTTTAGCAGACAAGGGCATCGAGCTGGTTCTACTAGTTGAAGATTTTGCCAAGCTAAAAGGCATCGATCTAGAGGTACTAGAAGCGGTTTTAGCACAACCTCAACAACCAGGAAATAAGCCTCTATGTGCCATGCGAACTGCACTCGCTTGTACAACAGGGTACTATGACGGTTTAGTCAAGCGTTTTGATACGGTTCTGCAACGAGTTACCTTCAGTGTCAATCTAGATGTTGGCGCAGTTAGCAATCAATCCTTAGTCAATGAAGCAGACATCCAACAGTTTATCGCTCGATATCTTAATGCAGTTCGCTTGAAAGATGAGGAAATTCGTAATTGGGCAAAGGCTCAAAAAGAAGATGGAGTTAACAGAATAGAGACACCAAATTTCTGCGACGATTGCGAATATCAACAAGCTTGTCATGCTGCCTTTGGAGAGGTGAATAAAATAGGAATTTATCCCTTTACACCAAAAGCATTGAAACAAATGCTTAGTCGGGTCAATAGAGGAAACTTTAACCCTAGAATTTTGATTAAGGATGTCCTTAAATATACCCTAGAAAATTCCGTTACTGATATTCGACAAGGACGTTTTCCTTCAGTTTCGCTGCAAGAACACTTTGGTAAAAAGAGGCTCAGTGCCATAGTTCAGGATGAAATTAGAGTCAAAGACCCTTTAAATGCTGCTCGACGTGAGGTACTGCTCGATCTATGGACTGACAGTGATAATCTTGTTGATTTACCTGTTGAAGTTCATACGGCTTTCAATCTTCCACCATTGGGAGTCACCGTGCAGCAGACGCAAACTTCAACGGTAGTTCCGCGTACCAAGGAATCATCAGCAGTTTACAACCTAGAGCAGGAATTGCCCACAAGACAAGCTGAGGAAATTACCACAAAACTAGATAACCAAATTGAAATTCTTAGTAACTGGAACAACCAGGACATTTTACCTCAAGATATCGAAAAACTAATTCGTGAATTTGTTTATCCTGCCATTGTCGAGAGGATAGAATGGGATACAGAAATGTTATTGGAAGGAAGCTTTGCTGGTAGTGGAGGAAAAATATTTAAGCAACAAAATGTTATTGTTCAGAGTCAAAAAGTGACAAGAAGGGAAAAGTATCTTTCGGGAATTATTTTATCTCTCCCGCTTAATCCCGATGATGAGAAGGACTTTCGAGATACTACGATCGCCTTCCAAGGCATTTTGCAGTATAGCTATTACAAGCATTGGAAGTTTCTTAATGGCGATCGCTACTTCCGTGCTTACGCTAAACAACTAGAACGATGGAGCCAGTATGTAATAGAAGAGATTCGCCGTCGTCCCAGAGAGTCTGGTGAACCTTGGAATCCTGTCCCCGCAGCAGTGGAGTTACTGGCGATCGCAGCGCGAATGTCTGGACATCCTACCAGTTCTCTAGATGATTTAATTAATGCTTTGTTCCTAGATTTAGAGGATAAGGATGAGGCAAATCGAACTAAGACGTGGAAAGAGTTATTTAAGGTTTTTCAGAAAAATCGGAAACAGCTCTTAGAAATTGTCGAGAGTCGAATTGCTTGTACGAAAGGTAGTCGCTCGCCGTTCCAAATCATTGATACCGTTCAAATTATCGAACCTCTTAAAGATATTCGTAAAGAATGGCAACCTAAATGTGAAATTCCGAATGATTTACGCCAAGAATATGAGGTAATTCAGAAAGTTCGGCAAAAGATAAACGAATTACTGGTACAAGCAATCGAGGAAGAGCGCGAACGCCAACTTGGTGTTTACCAACTATTAGTCGCTGAGTTTGGGGAAGATATAAAGAAAAAAGATGTAATAGATGCTGTTAAGCAGGCAATGGATAAGGCAAGCGCAGCAGGTGTTTTTGGTCAAAAAAACGCAGAAAATCTAACATCTATAATAGACCAATTTCAGCGAACTCGCTTCGGTAATTATATAGAGACAATGAAACGTGTAAAGGCAGAAAATGAGAAAATAGATAGCGCCCCTACCAAACTGCTGCAATATCTAAGCGAAACCCATCAAAAAGCCATGAAGGATGCTTCAGAATTTCTTAAGGAAACCAATAGTTTTCTGGATACATCCATAACTCGCGCACAGAATGACATTGGACAACTTAAATCAAATAAAGGTGGAACCGTTGAATTTAGCCTTCAAGCAATTAAAAGCGAATTAGCCCAATTGCGTAGTCTGGTTACTGAGATTAGAGGATGAACCCATGCTCCTAGAAAAATCACAAAAGATCATTGAGTTGTCGCAGGATAAAATTGCTCTCCAAAACTATGCTGATAATCTTGACGGCTTTAAATCGAGACAACAAATAATTAGTCAAGCAGTCACGAGCATTACCCCCATTGTCAACGCATTTAGAGCGTTTCGTCAGCGAGGACTTGTTACTTTTGATTTAACACAGAAAGTGGACAAGTTATTGGAAATTATTACCATAGCGGAGGAAAACTTTCAGAAAGAACCGGAGTGGATTCTCGATAATAAAAACTTCAAAGGCAACATTTTTATATCCACTGTAGAAGGATTGATTAATACTCTTACACAGCAACTCTCACAATCCTGGAAAAACTACCTAGTTTTGCGAATTATTACTAATCAAGAAACGCTTAATCTGTTGGGTAGGGTTGATGCCTTTAAATCAACTGTACAAAAGATTAGAAACCTAGATGCACTCATCCCGCGAGAGGAATTCCCTAAGAGCTGTGAGCAGTTTGAGAATATAGATAGATTGATTGATCAGTTGAGAGAGTCTTGGGATAGCCTTAATTCTGATGAAGTACCTGATGCAGTGCAGGACTTTCTCAAAGCTGCTGCTAATCAAGGAGCGCCTCTGACGCTTCTGACTCCAGAAGTTCAAGAGTGGATCGTTCGTCATGAAATATCTGATTCTTTACGAATTCGCTTGACCTAAAATTTTGAATGGAAAAAAGGCGAAAGGTGACTACACAGTGGGATAAATTAATTCAAGAATTCCTCGATATTTTAGAACAGAAGGAAGTTCAACTCCTTTCTTGGGGAGTTGTGGATGGCGGATTCTCTGAGGATGAACTGGAAGAACTGGCTGAAGAATTCCTGACCGATAAAGAGGCTGATGAGGATGTTTGGGATTTTTTAGATGAGATGATAGAAGAACGGCGCTTGCTGTTTGAACTGAACCTCAGAGGGAATCGCCGTTTTCGCACCCGGATGGCAGAAGCCGTCAGATTATTTGCACGCTTACGTCAACTTTTCCCCAACAATAATTGGCAAACTGCACCCACTCTTGTTGCTGATTATCGCTTTCAGATTCGTCCGCGAGTTTATCCACGACGGCACATTTCCCCAGAAAAAGCGATCGCACAGCTTGAAGCCGAAAAACTACTAAACCCCATCAGGCAAAAGGCGCTTGAGGCGATGCTGAGTTCACCCAACCGAGGTGAACTCCATCTGGCAGATTTCCAGTTACGTGCCACGATGCAGATGCTGCGGAACTTGAACAGTACCAAAAGCCGAGGCACAATCGTCTGCGCCGGAACTGGAACGGGAAAGACTTTGACATTTTACCTGCCAGCGCTGTCACACATTGCGGGTTTGGTGAAAAAGAATCAGTTTTGGAGCAAGGGACTCGCCATTTATCCCCGCAATGAACTGCTCAAAGACCAGTTTTCTGAAACCTATATTGAAGCACGCCGTCTGGATGTTGTCCTCCAGGCAGAGGGGAAGCGAAAAATCCTTATCGGTGCGTTCTTTGGACTGACTCCAAGAAAAGCTTCTTTAGAAGATAAGCAATTGAATCGGTGGCAATCGGAAGCTGGGGGGTTTACCTGTCCCTACTTGCGATGTCCCAGATGCGAGGGTGCGCTATCCTGGCGACGGGTGGATGTGGAGGCAGGTAAAGAGCGACTTTCTTGTATGACCCAGTCTTGTGCTGCTGTCATTCAGGAAGACGAGGTGGTTTTGACTCGCGATCGCATGACGAAAACGCCTCCCGATTTAGTCTTCACCACTACAGAAATGTTGAATCGATCGATGGGGGACTCCCAGTACAGTCATGTATTCGGCATCGGTGCAGAGAAACCGCCTCAGATGGTACTGCTGGATGAGGTGCATACTTACACTGGAATTCATGGGGCGCAAGTGGCTTATCTGCTGCGGCGGTGGCAGAAGGTCATTAATAAAAAAGTACAATTCACCGGACTCTCGGCGACGCTGCAAAGTGCTGAGGAATTTTTTACCCAACTTACGGGTCTTTCCCCTGGTTCGGTAAAAGAAATTTCTCCCGGTGAAGACCTGTTGGCGGAGGGGATGGAGTATCAACTGGTTCTCAGGGGCGACCCGGTGTCGGGGACAAGTTTGCTCTCTACCAGTATCCAGACGGCAATGCTGTTGCGGCGCGTACTCGACCCCTCTCTCGACCCACCCAGTCACGGAATTTATGGTTCCCGCGTCTTTGCCTTCACCGATGATTTGGATGTCACCAATCGCTTATTCCACAACCTTTTAGATGCTGAAGGTCGGGACAGTTGGGGTCGTCCGCTACCACGACGACAGCCACTGGCGGTTTTGCGATCGCATGGTGCTGCCAATAGTGCAGAACGCCTCATCGCCGGACAATCCTGGCACCTGTGCGAGGAAATCGGTCATGCGCTGCAAATCCCCTTGAGTATTGGACGCACCAGTTCTCAGGATACAGGCGTTACCCCAGATTCAGACGCGGTTGTTGCTACTGCTGCCCTGGAAGTGGGATTTAATGACCCGGAAGTGGGTGCGGTGATGCAGCACAAGGCACCCAGAGATATGGCATCGTTTCTCCAGCGGAAGGGACGGGCGGGACGGCGCAGAACGATGCGACCTTGGACAGTGGTGGTGCTTTCGGATTACGGACGCGATCGCATTGCTTATCAAGGTTATGATGTCCTGTTTAACCCCATCTTGGAAAAGCGATCGCTCCCTATCGCCAACCGCTATGTTCTACGAATTCAAGCGGTTTTCGCCTTCATGGATTGGGTGGCTCAACAACTTCCGGCTAGAACTAGCAAAGGGAGTGTGTGGAATGACTTTGCCAGTCCGTCTACCTATGCAAGCGTTCGCCAGCGGCAGGAAATCACCCTAACTGAGAATATTCTAGAAACCGAGGCGGGGCAACGCGACCTGGAAGCTTACCTGCAATCGGCACTGCACCTCACTAGGGATGAAGCCGAGTCAATTCTGTGGGAACCGCCGAGGTCGTTGATGATGGCAGTGCTTCCCACGTTGTTGCGGCGGCTGAAGTCTGGGTGGAAGCGGATTCCCATTCACTCCGATGAATCAGATCAAGATTACCAGGTTCCCTTCGCACCTTTGCCGGATTTCGTTCCCCCGAACTTATTTAGCGATTTGCTGTTGCCAGAGGTGACGATTACCACGCCGCCAGCGACGCGCAACAGCGAACCGGATGTCAACCCCATGCCGATTGTCCAAGCGCTGAAAACCTTTGCGCCTGGGAGAGCAACGCGCCGATTTGGGGTGCAGCATATCCGTGCGACTCACTGGATTGCCCCGCCAGATTTGCAGCGTTCAGAGCAGGAGTTGACCGTTGAGGACTACTGTAGCGAATTTGAGGAAGCAGGGAATTTTCAGTTTTGGCAAGACGGACAGGTTGTTGAGATTCGCTGCGTTCGTCCTTGGGCGCTGAATCCGACCCAAGTTCCGGCTGATGTCTCCATCACGTCCAATGCTCAGTTGGAATGGCGCACTCAGCTTGTACCGCCGGACTCCGGCACAAAACTGGATTTGCCTCAAGGTTCCCCCTGGTGCCAAATTATTGAAGAGGTTTGCTGCTTCAGCCACAGCCAACAATCGCCTGTGGAGGTGCGACGGTTTGCGATCGCATCCCATGCTAACCTCCGCTTCCGCAACGGTGGGGAATTGGATACTACGATCGCTTTACGCAGAAACAGGATGGTTGCCCTGCTGCAATCGGGTTTGCCCAATCGGTTGATGCTCTGGTGTTTCGCTTCCGCATCCCAGCTAGTTTCAGAATTAGCCCCAGTGACGCGAATCGGGAGAAGATTCGGGCGTTTCGGACGGCGTATTTCCGGCATCGGGTCTTGACGGATGAGGGATTATGTGCACTCACCAATGTGTTTCAGCGGGATTGGCTGTGTCAAATCTATCTGTCAATGCTCTCTGCTCGCGCTTTGGCAGACCAAGTTTCTCTGGCTGAGGCGTTTGAGGCTCTCAGGGGTGAAGATATGGGTGAGGAAATGGCAGAGGTGCTGGAAAACATCTTTCAGACGTTGAATGTGGAGGAGACGTTACTGGAAGAAGGGGAAGAACGGGATGAATTGGCACCCGACCGGACGCAGGGGCGGCAGAGGGTACACGACCGACTGCGAGGACTTTGCAACCTTGAGGCGGTTCAAAGGATTTTAAATCACCTTGCGCCAGTGCTTTGGTCAGAGCCAGATGAGGAGTGGCATCGGTGGGCGGCGCTGCGATTTAAGGCGACGCTGGGAGGGGCGTTGCTGGATGCTTGCGGGCAGTTGTGTCCTCAGTCTGATGCGGTTGAGCTGATTTTGGATATCGATCCGGGAGTGCGATCGGAATCGCCGGATGCTGCTGCTATCCCTTCAGGAGTGGAGGAAATCTGGATTACAGAGTCTACAATTGGCGGCGGCGGGGTAATTGAGGAAATTTTACGGCGCTATGCGGCTGACCCGGCGAATTTCTTTCGGTTGGCTAGTAGTGCGCTTGAGCCTTCGGATTTCGAGATTGTGGACTCGGAACTGACTCGGTTACTGGAGTTGACCGAAACGAGTGCTGAGGTAGCTGAGGCAATGGGGGATGTGCGGTCGGCAACAGGGTATGGTGAACTGAAACAGGCAAGCGATCGCCTCCGGAAAGTGCTGTCTTCTCAGGGGATTTTGGTGACGCATCCGGTGATGACGGCGATTAATGCACGGGTTTTGCGTCCGGGGAGTAATCAGGAAACGGATAAGCTGCTGCTGGATTTGATTCGGTTGTGGCATGAGGAGGAGGAACGGTTAGGGATTGAGATTGATGCGCGGGTTTTTGCTTATGTAGTCAGCAATGATGACCAGTTGGATCGAGCGTTGTCGCATCTGGGTTTGGTTCAGCCTAATCCCTATTGGCGGTTTCAAGCGATTTATGGGTTGCTGTGGTCTAGAGGGAATATTTTGCGATCGCGTGCTTTGTCTTCCTACAATCCGTTTGCGGTGCTTCCCGATGCGGATCGAGAGCTGTTGCTGGATGTGTTACAAAAGGATGAATACACAGTTTGGCTGGATAATCCGGATTGGCGGGAGCAGGTGGCAGAGGCGTTTAAACGGGGTATCTCGGTTTCGCTGATTGCTCATCCTGATGCAAAGAGGGATTTGAAGTCGGCGATTTTGGGTTTGGCGGCGGAACCTGTGGAGCTTGGGTTTTTGCAGGTTTATCCGCAGGTTGAGGGGGTGCAGAGGCATCCGCGTGGGTTTGCCGTGAGGTTGAGGATGAGGGAGGCGGTGCAGTGAAGAAAAATTCAGTCTCAAGCTCTTTCAATTCGGGCTATGAATAGCACAACTAGAAGTTTGTTCAAATCCTTGTTTAGTGAGGATTTTGCATCTACGTATAATTGACGCGAGTGGCAAAAATAATTGACACCAAATATAACTTCTCGTTTTAGCCATTGAAATTAATGACAACAGATCAGTTAGATTTTGCTCTTAGCCGTTACAAGGCAGCACTTGATGTAATCGAGAAAGGAGAAAAAAATCTATCAGCCGAAGCCGTTCTTTGCGTATTGATGGCTCGCGATGCAGTTCAGTCTGCCTTAACTGATACCCGCCAAATTCCTGAAGAGAAAGTTATTCAAGTTGTTGAGTTAGATAATCGCGTAAGAGAACAGGGTAAACGCATTGTTCAAACGGTTAATCTAGCAGATTTGCGTACTATTTTAAAACCTCCAGAGGATGCCTGGTGGTGGTTTTTACCGGAGCCGCTCCATCGGTTAGATGTTGTGGACTGGTTGTGGAATGGATTGACGATTACTTCCCTAACAGCTTCATTGAGTCTATTAGTAGACATTTCCAACCGTTTTTTGAGCGGTGGGTTGGATTTAGTTGGCTCTTTTGCCGTGATTTTCCCCAGTATATCGGCACTGTTAACAGTTGGCGGTGTGTTAACCAAGGCAGGAAGCCAAGGTATAGAGCAAGTTTTAGCCAAACTAAGAATTGATAACCATCTCTGGCAGGAGATTAAGTTTGGATTTTCCCTGCTACTTTTACTAAGTTTAATTGGCTTTCGGTATCGCCTACCCAGTATTTCTGACTACTTTAATCACCAAGGGTTTGAAAACTACAAGAATAGCAATTGGGGAAGTGCTAAGTCTGATTACGAGAGAGCTATTAGCCTTAATCCAGATAATGCGGAAGCTCACTACAATTTGGGACGACTTTACGAACAGTTACAAGAAATAGATAAAGCTGAAACTCAGTACAAGTTTGCTGTGGGTGGAGACTTTAGTACTGCCCACAGCGCTCTAGCACGTTTGTATATTCAGAAAAAAAAGTATGCAGAAGCAGTACTTCTGATATACAGAGGATTAGAATTGGTTAGAGCGGAAAATAAAAAAACAAGAAAGGAAAATAAAAAACTATTATATGAATTGCATAAAAACTTGGGTTGGGTACGTGTGGAGCAAGAACGTTATACTGAAGCTCGGATTGCACTTGAAAGCGCAATTACTATAGAAAAATCGATTTCTCTAGATGAAGTCACAGGCTCTGCTCATTGTTTGTTAGCCCAAGCTCTGGAAGAGAACCGTAAAAGTACTCCGGAAAAGGCACTGCCAGAATGGGATTTATGTATTGCATATGGCACTCCACGCTCTCCAGAGGAAGATGAGTGGTTTTACATAGCAAATCAACGTTTGAACGCCAAGGGAGCGAAGTAATGCCAAATCCTGCTGAAATTACTGCCTTTACAGGCACTGTGGAGATCAAACGGAACGGGCAGCAAAGTTGGGAACAAGTGTCTGTGGGCACAAAAATAGTTTTGGGTACTCTGCTCAGGAAGAAGTCTGGTGCAACTGTCAAGATTCGCTGTGGCAATGGTACACCAAGCGAACCCGTACCTGACGATCTGCTGGTGGGTTTGCGGTACATTTGCCCAACACAAGTGATGAGTCCGGGAGATCCCAGGATTCCCTACATCATCAGCCCACGAGATACCCTCATCCTTACCGATACACCAATACTGCGCTGGAATGCGGCTGCGGATGCTAGTAGCTTCACTGTAACGGTTAGAGGTCGGGAGTTGGAGTGGGCTAAGCAAGTGAGCCGAGAAGAGGTTTGTCATGATAATCGTTGCGAGTTTGTTTATCCAGGTGAGCCACCGTTGCAGCCAGACGTTAGCTACAAACTAGTAGTTGAGGCAGATACAGGCAGAAATTCCAATGAGGAAACGGCATTGGGATTTAAGCTGATTGATGCAGAGCAGGCTGAAACCGTGCAGGCACTTGCCCAAAACATTCAGGAACAGGACTTATCCGATTTATTGAAGGCATTAGCTCTAGCTAATCTCTATGCAGACCAAAACTTAGTGGCTCTAGCCATTGAAACCCTAGAAGCATTCATTAAAGATGTAGAGGCTGCTGGTGTTTTCAACCAACCCGCCGAACTTTCTGCTGTTTACACTCAACTGGGTGAGCTGTATCGCTGGATTGGACTATTCCGTGAAGCTGAGGTGCAGTATCAAAAGCTAGTTGCCCTAGCAGAAGTTGAGGTAGGGGAAGTCAGATGGAGCCTCGGTAAGAGGAAGGAAGCCATAGATTCCCTAGAGAAAGCTAAGGCGATTTATGAAGAATTAAGAGATAAGCAGCGAGTTAGCGAACTGGAAGAGCGACTTACTGAGATGAACGGCTGAGTTACGTAGCGATGAGTATTTCCAGATCGTTCTAAAGCCGAGGAGTTCAGCTCGAACTTCCATAACTCTTTAACTAAGGGCAAACAGCGTATGACTCAGAGTCCACAGCTAGATCGAAACGATCAGTTGCAAAATCTGTTGGAGTTCTGGCAAGAAAAATTAGAAACATCTCAGGAAAACAGTGATCGCCAAGGTGAGACAATAGCGCTGGGAAACCTGGGATTGGTTTACTTAGAGCTGGAAGAATATGCCCTAGCCATTGAAAAACTCGATCAATGTCGAGTTATTGCACGAGGATTGCCAGATCGCCAAATCGAACAGCAAGCTATATTAGCTTTGGCTAATAGCTATTACTACCAAGGACACCAACAATATTTTCAGCAGATTCCTCAAGTCCTAGCAGCCTTGCAATCCTGGAAGCGATCACTGACATTTTATCGCGAAATCAATTATCGCCAGGGAGAAATGCAAGTTCTCCAAGCTCTAGGAATTGCTTACGATGGCTTTTACGACCGACACAAAGCAATCGAGTATTTCCAGAATAGTTTAGCCATTGCCGAGGAACTAAGCGATCGCCCAATGCAAGGCCGTCTGCTTGGGGACTTAAGCGTTCCTTACCTGGCGTTAGAAAACTATGATAAGGCAATCGAATACGCCGATCGCAGCCTAGCTGTTGCTAGAGAACTTAAGGCTAACAGCAATGAACTCCCTGCTACTGTACTTATGGAAGTGGCTAGGACTGAATGGTTAGCTCTGAGCAATTTAGGTAATGCTTATTTCTTGCAGAAAAACTACGATCGGGCAGCAGAGTATTACGAACAGATGCTTGCGATTGCCCTAGAATCTCAAGACTCTTTTGGGGAAATGCAAGCTCTACACAACTTGGGAGCAGTTTACCTTGATCGGGAAGAGTATGATAAATCGGCGGATAAATTCCAGCAAGCCTTAGCGTTAGTAAACGAACTCAATGACCCTCAACAGCAAGCAATCGGTTTAGTTGCACTGGGGAGAGTCGCTAAACAACGAGGCAACATTTCAGAGGCAATTAAATACTATCAGGACTCGATCAAAATTACTGAGTCAATTCGAGGTATTCTCAAGGTTTCAGAAAATGCTGCCTCCTTCGCGAATTTATGGATTAGTGATTACGAAGAGCTGATTAATCTACTCGTTTCCGAAAACTATTTTCAAGAAGCCTTCAATTACGTCGAACGAGCGCGATCTCGATCATTCCTCGACCAACTGGCTAATGCTCGGATAGACTTTCGCGCTGGAGCAGACGCCGAGCTCATCAAACGGGGAGAAGCTCTAGAACGTGAAATTATAAGGCTCCGACGGGAAGATCCCTTTAACGAGCAGTTACAAGCGCTTGAACAAGAATACCAAGACTGGTTAACCGAGTTAAAAATTCACAGCCCGGAGACGGTGGCTCTTAAAAGCGTAGATGTTGCCTCTATAGCTGAAATTCAAGAGCGTCTTGACACAGACACCACCCTAGCTGAATACTTTGTCGCGGATGAACGGACTCTTGTCTTCCTGCTCACTAAAGATAGCTTCAAAACCGTTGCTTTAGATGTTCGTCGAGAAAAACTCTCGAAAGAGATACATCTTTTTCAAGACCATTCTGAGAGAGATAACCTTTATCCGGATACACTCCAGAATCTATACGACTGGTTAATTGCTCCTCTTAAGTCCGATTTCAAAACGCCTAAACTGAGTATCGTTCCTCACAGCATTCTCCACTATCTTCCCTTTGCTGCTCTAACCGATGGAGATCGCTACCTCATTGAGGACTATACTTTATTGAATCTACCTAGTGCCAGCACCCTGCGATTTTTACCTGATAAAATTATTTCCGGAACTGAAACTATCTTGATACTAGGTGACCCATCGGTTGAAAATCAACCTTCTTTGCCCTTTTCTAGAGAAAGCGCAAACGAGATTGCAGATCTATTCAACACTAAAGCCCTAGTAGGTAAAGAGGCGACTGAAAGCGCTGTTTGGTCTAAAGCTACGAACGCTAAGATTCTACATATTGCTGCTCATGGCAAGTTCTATAGCAACAATCCTCTGTTCAGCACTATTCACTTAGCCCCAGACGAGCAAGCTGAGGATTTTCAGAAAGACGGTCAGCTTGAAGTTCACGAAGTTTACAACCTCAAGTTAATAGCTACGAATTTGGTTGTTCTTAGTGCTTGCGAGACAACCCTTGGTAAGTTGAGTCAAGGGGATGAAGTCGTTGGGCTTAACCGAGCCTTTATCTATGCTGGCACTCCAACCCTAATAGCCAGTCTCTGGCAGGTAGATGAAAGAGCAACAGCATTGCTGATGAGACGGTTTTACACCCGCCTTAAAGCAGGGATGGGTAAAGCTGAAGCATTGCGACAGGCACAGATGGAAATGCGAACAGATTATCCTCATCCTGACTTCTGGGCCGCATTTGTGTTGACAGGAGATGGGGGTGAAAGCTCACAACAAGAATCTGGTTAAGTTAAATAAGTACATCTCTGCAAAGAATGAGATGAAATGCCCTCCCGATATATTCACTCCCGCCTAAGCTCCCGCCAAGTCCCCGACTTGCTCCAAGCCATCTTCCTTTCCGAACTAATGACCCCCAGCGGATGCCTGTGGCTCGTCTCCCCCTGGATATCAGACATCCCCATTATCGATAACAGCGCCAACACCTTCCTGTGCTTGGAGCCATCTTGGAGTCGTACCCGCGTTCACCTCTCGCAAGTCCTCGCCACCCTAGCCGAACAAGGAACCACCATCCACATTGCCACCCGTCCCGACACCCACAACCACAGCTTTATTGAAGGACTCAAAGCCAGGATTGACCGCCTCGACGTAGCCGTGCGCTTCTACATTGCAGAAGAACTCCATACCAAAGGTATCCTGGGAGACGGCTATTATCTCGCGGGTTCCATGAACTTCACCTACAACGGCATTACCGTCAACGAAGAAGCCTTAACTTACGAGACATCCCCAGAAGTTATTGCCGAGCAACAGCTAATTTTCACCAACCGTTGGGGAGGGGCGAAGCCATAACCAACCGCAGTCATTGCGCTAATCTAAAACCGTCCGCTCCAGGGAAATCACTTGGTCTGGTGCCAGCAGTCCTCCAACTTTCACGACTTGCAGTTCCCCAGTTTCCTGAGGGTTTTGCTCCCTGACTTTAGCGATCGCAACTTCGAGTCCAGAGGCTTGAGCAATATAGATTTTCTCTCCACTCCTCAGCACCCAGATGGGTTGGGGCCAAGTGTATCGAGGGTGAAGCACTGCTTTGTGGATGACTTGATGCGTGAACTGGACGATTTGCTCGATATCGGCATCATTACAAAACTCCCCCAACTCAGACTGAAAAATCTTTCTGAGTTCTCCCGTAGGAATGTGTTGGGCAACTTGCTCCGATGGTGTTGGTGATGGTTTGGGACGCTCTGATTGAGTGTGAGCCTGCACAACCTTTGACTCGATAAAGCGACTCACTTGAGTCATGATCGAGTCAAAATCCCGCTCCATCAGCACATGACCTAGATGTTCTCTCAGTAGATTTCTCAGCTTCTCATCCGAGATATTGATGCCGCAGGTTCTCAGATAGACGGGAAGCCGCTCTCCCCAATCCCGACCGCAGCCAACTTCCCCATTAGAGGCATCTTCTGCCTCGACCAATTCCATCAACCGTTGGTAACGGGTCTCACTATCCGTCATCGTGTGGGATTGTGTAGCTTGCTGCTTTGATAGCGAAGCTTTCGCAGAGGAATCAGGAGTGGGGAGCGACTGAGTCATGGCTGTTGCCGTAGGGTTTCAAAATAGATGAGATTGTCCGGTTCTTCAGGGTCGGAACCGCAATCGAGCAGTCTCACCCTTAGCTTTCTGTAGAATCCTAACGCACCTGGCAAGGCATGTAAGCCTATCCTGCCTTGATAACCTAATTCATAACTTCGGGCGATCGCAAAATCGATTAAGTTTCCACCAACCCCTTTGTAGGTAGGAGGATTCGTCATGGCAGGTCTATTCCAAGGAGCCGTTGCCAGCCCTCTAATGTACACTAACCTCTGTCTCAATTGAGATTCAATCTGGCAGCGCTTTTTCAAAAGGTCGATGGTCATCAAGCCCTGAGTGACCCCATCACACTCAATCGCATAAAGTTCATCTCCCGGTAACAGCTTGGCTCGACGGCTCTTGGCAACCCAATCCCAGTACTCATCCTCTGCTCCAGTCCCCTGAAGTAAAGGTTCCCAAAGCGTTTCGGCATCATTCAAGTGCTTCTGAGTTACCTCCGTCAGGATGGCATCAACGACTTGTCTATCTCGAACTCTAAGAAGCTGAATAGGGCGATTCAACGAACATTGGGCAACTCGACAACTGTTTCATCATAAGACTTGTTGTTCCACATTACTGAAGAACTCCATACCAAAGCTATCCTGGGAGACAGCTATTATCTCGCGGGTTGCATGAACTTCACCGACAACGGCATCATCCTCAATGAGGAAGCTTTAACTTACGAGACATCCCCAGAAGCGATCGCCTGTCAACAGGTGATGTTCGCGAACCGCCAGGGAGGGGTGAAGCAATGACCAATTCTATCAATACCGATGTCCGCTGCTTCCTAGAGCAGTTCTTCGGTACAGGCAATCAATTAGACTTGGGAAAAATCGAACGCGGTGAAGGAAACCACGCCAAAATCCGTCCTTGGCTGGAACGACTGACGCAAGCCGAACCCCAACCAACCGTTCTCCCCCGCTGGCGCACAGGAGGTGTGGATTGGTACGGTATCGCCCAAAGCGATCGCCAATTACGCCGCTTGAGTGAAGAATTGATGGCATTTATCGGTCCCACCTACTCCACATTTCGGGGACAACGAGCGCAACTCAACCTTCAAGACTCCGTAGAAGCAGCAGTTTACGAATTCACCGGAGGTGCAGCCGTCAAATTTTGTGGAAATGACCCTGATGGTCGTGCCACTGCTGTTTGGGACGCGCTAGAACGGATGCGCCGGGTGAGCGATCGCAGAGTGAAGCGGAGCGCAGAAATCCCCCGTCCTACAGGTCGGGTACTGCGCGACTTCTACATGGCACTGCAAGCAGGCGATCGCCCCTCTGCCGAAAAAGAACTGCAATACCTGCTCGACCAGCATCGCCTCGATGCCCTGAATCTCCTATTTCTGCGAGTGCAACTGTTAGCCGAACTGGAGCAATGGAACGAATTACTCGACCTCCCCGAACTGCCCAATCTCTTGCAAGTTCGCCGACCCTTTGCCGTCACCCAAGCCTTGCTCCAGGCAGTATACCGCACTCAACTCCAACAATTTGAAGACAATAACGCCCTCACCAGTGCCGTCACCTATTTCCGAGAAGTCGCTTTCCCCCGCTACAGTAACCTTTTCGCCGTCCGTGCTGGCAGTAAACTCCCAGAAGTCCTAAAATTGTTCATGCTGCTGGCAGTGGGAGGAGAATCACCGCGACCCGCTCTCCGCGACGAACTGATAGCAACTCCCGGAATTGATGAGTCCCACCGCCGCTACTTGCAAAGGCTAGCTGCACTGCTCCCCGATGCCACGCCACCCCGCGAGGGAGAACCCTTACAACGAGCGGAACAGCTATCAAAAGACGGAGACTACGATCAAGCCTTTTCACTACTGGGCGATGCGCCGCCGTCCAAGGAAAAAGTTCGCCTGCTTCTCCAGTGCGCCTACGAGTTGCAAACCTTGGCAGCGGACAAAGCCGCGTTGCAGGCGTTCGACGAGCTGACCCCTGACGACCAAAACGCCTTACAGAAGGTACGCTGGAATCAAAATTATCTTGCCCAACTGCGGGGGGGTCAGGAAGCGGTAACTGAGGATACCCCCAGCGCTGAATCAGTCCCGACCAATTGGCTAGAGTGGCTGTCCCAGCTCGATAAAGACCCGAATTGGAAACGGGCGCTTTATGTTGCTCGGCAGGGGTCTACCGAGTGGGATGCCACCAGCTTACTTGCAGAACCAGGGGCAGTGGAACAGTTTGCCGAATTACTGGATAAAGTTGGCTCAAAAGCCGAGACTGTTCTCCACAATGCCCTTCCCTACCTACTGGCATTCTTCCAAAAAGACGAGCAATTGCCCCGCCGAGAGTTTCTCACCCTTTATAACTCGCTACTGGACTTGCTCGTTCTCAGTACAGAGGGTGGAGATGCCGATTTAGTCTTGTTCAATGAATTAGCGATCGCTCTCTTAACTCTAGGCATAGATAGGGCAAAGTATATCGACATCGTCGGTCACGCGATCGACCTGTGGAATCAGTTTGCCGCTCCTAAAACAGTGGATTGGGTGCTGGACTTTCTCGACGTGCTAGTAGTGTATCCCTGTCCGGTCAAGGAGACGCGATCGCAACTCCTCTTTGCCACTGCTGAAACTCTGCGACGCTTCGCAGGACGCATTGATGAAGACCAATGGGGAGTCTTTCGCTCTCTCGTTAAAGACTTGAACTTGCAAGAATCGCTCCCAGATTTGCTTGGCGAACAAGCAAGCTTGGTGGAGCAAAGCCTTGAGGGTGAGACGAATATCTACCAAAAACTGAAGGATAAATCCGTTCTCATCTACACCCTGACCGAATCGGCAGCATTAAGGGTAAAAAGCATTTTGGAAGCCGCTTGCCAAGGGGTTAAAGTCCACCTTAGCCATGACAAAGGAGGTAACGAGCAGCTTCGTCAGTGGGTGAGAAATTCTGACCTTGTTGTGATGGTAACAGCGAGTGCCAAACACGCCGCAACAGGTTTTATTGAGGCTAATTGCCCCTCAGATATTTCCAAAATTCTGATGGTTAATAGCAAAGGCAGTGCAAGTATGCTACGTGAAATCCGGCAGTATCTAAGTCAGTGAGGAATCGAGGGGGATGAATAGGTTGTCTTCGATGCGCGAACGAACTTCTGGATTCACTCTACTATTATTCAGGCAATCCATTAGCAACTTATTAGCTTGATAATACTGCTCTAGCACTTCAAAACTTTTATCATAGAGAAATCGCCGCTCAAATGTCCAGTCGTAGCCAATATGGCGATATTCCATTATAATATCTCTTAATTCTTCAGCCCACTCTCCACCATTATATTTCCACCAATCCACAACTTCTTCTAATTTTTCATTCAAGGATGGTAGTTCGTTTTTAAGTTTTTGAATTAACATAATTACTTCAAAGTTATGAGATATAGTTTGGGGAATATTAAAGTAAAGCTTTTGTTCTAATTCACAATTTAGTTTATAGACTTCCGATAGATCAGATATTTTGATTTGCCCGAAAACACACCAATCAGCTAATTCACTAGAAATTGTAAATGCACGAACAAGACGATAGTCAACCTCAATGTCACATTCAAAACTATTACCAAGTTTTAAAATACGACGAAGGTTGGAGTCAATAGAAAAAGCCAATTCAAAGCCATTCTCATTATCAATCCAACTCCATCTATAACCGGGTTCAATGTCGTGGAAATCAAGAAAATCAGTAAGGATAATACTACAGCTCAAATAAAATGCTCGAACTGCTGCTGGTTTATAGGGAGTGGTAGCCGCCTTATAGTTCCGATTTGCTTGTATAAGAAACTCTTGGCAGTCCATGTCACTGATTAATGGAATTGCCCAGTATGGATTGTTATGCGAAGATAAATATAAATCATTTCTTAATGCATCTTGATTGCAATTATTGTTACCTTTTTCTAAAAAACAGAAAGCTTTTTCTACTAAGCGCAAAAACTTCTCATCACTTGGGTTTGTTTCAATATTTTTAACTTCTAGCTTATAAAAATTCTGTTTGATTAATAGCATAAATTCTTCAGTATTTGGCAAGGCTCCTAGCATCCTAAAAAAGACTTCACGCCATCGTGGTTCTGCTAAATGGGTGAGTATCAACCGCCAACCTTGCTGATAACTTGGTAAATTTTCAGCAAAAAAACGCAAAAAATCCTGAAGATTTGGCAGTATTTCGACTATCATAAAAAAGATTTCACGCCACCGTGTTTCCGCTATATGCGTGAGTATTTTATGCCAGCCTTTTTGAGATACAACTAATTTTTCAACAGTCAAATACTCTTGAAAAGTCTGATGAGAAAATGCGTATATTTTCCATGTTTTCTTTACCAATAATCCAGATAATAATTCAATGTTATACAAAGCACTAGAACAGTTTTCGAGAAACGGCAAAATTTCCGCTTCTTCAAAAGAAAACTTGCCCTCCTCAAAAGTAATAGCAGCTATCTGCCTTAAAACCTTTCTCAACTCAACTAAATCTATATTAGGTACTTCTATCTGAGTACGCTCATTAAATTGATTCCATTTCTCTAGCAGCAGGTCTATCCCTTCTTTGTAAAGGTCAACTCGTTTAGAAGGCAAATCACATTTATTTTGGAAAATCAAGCAAATCAGATGTAGTAATAGGGGTGTATCAGCCAGCTCTCGAATTCGCTGATTTTTTCGGAGTCTCAGCTTATCAATTAACTGAGTTGCTTTGATTGACCTCTTCCTTTGCGTATCTACCGTAACCTCGTTAAACCAGCTTTGTATAAATTCTTCAATTTGCTGTTGTTCAAGATCTGCTACTTTACAGAAGGTAAAGTTACTAAAGTACTTAGACTTGTAAGATTGAAACTCTTTTCGACAACTAACGATAAATCGATTGTCTCTATACTCGTCAATTAACTTATAAATCTCTTGACCGACAACGTGGATTTTTTCTTCCGTAACCTCATCTAAACCATCTAGCAAAAATAGGAACATTCCGTTACTAAGTAATATTTCCAGTTCCAGCTCTGAAACCCCAACACGGCAATATTTTTTGCGGATATAACTTAGTAAATCAATTTCATCCGCACCTCTGGCATTTTCAGCCAAGGTTTTCAGGCTAACAAAAACAGGTACAAGCTTGGGTTGAAACTCAATCTCATCACAATGAATAGCAATATATTGCAGTAAGGTAGTTTTTCCCGCACCTGGTTTACCCAACACCATCAGCTTAGGGTTTCTCAGCACTACCTCATTCCATAATTGCCGTTCCTGACTAAACTCCGTTGAACCGAAGCCTTGAGATTCATTGAGCTTAGTCTGAACATAAATTCTGCTGAGATTCCCCCGCATGGGAGTATAGAGCAGATTGAACGTACATAAGGTTTCGCACTCGTCTCGGATTTTCTTATCGAAATGCGATCGCACTTTCTGCACCAGTACCTCTATATCCTCTGAAGCGGACTCTGCGATCATACTCTCAACCCCGACAGAATCAGAGTTCACTCCTGTTGTTTCTTCTGCGGTATCTGTCTGTTGAGGTAGTGGCTCTTCTGCTGATTGTGATGTCTGCAATCGCATTGGTGGTTGAACAAATATCTTTGTTAGTTCCCCCAGTTCAACTCCCAATGCCGTCGCTATCTTTTCAAGAGTTGTTGGTTTAGGTTCAGCCGTCTGTCCAGTTGCAATCTTACTGATAAGACCTTTATCTAAACCAGTTACTTGCTCAAGCTTGTACTGCGTGAAGCCTTTTTCTTTCAGTAATTTCTTAAATGCCTCTCCAGCTTGCTTATTTTTCTTAGGTCTTGGCACTCAGTTATCCCCCAATTTCAACCTTGTTCAACTCTTGTTCAACCATTGAATGTTCAACCAGTTGCACAACTGCAACTTTGCGAAGTTTAGACAACAGATAACACTGGTGACATGACCAAGTTATCGAGGCATCAAGCAAACAATGAAAAATTCCTATATCCAGCCAACTCTTTTTGACCTGGAACCCTACTCAGTTAACCCTGAATTAGACCCTATTCATCTGATCAACAAAGTAACTGCATCACTCACAGTCTATCTGACTCCAACGGAGAAGGCGCAACTTGAGGAGAACGCTTCCCGTGAAAGTATGAGTGTGAGCGAAAAAGTGCGTGAAGTAATTCAGCCTTGGATACAAGAACTGAACTAAGTCTCAACTTCTCTACCAATAATCTCAGTTTTATGGGGTGGGCATCTTGCTCACTCTTACTCAAAATCAACCTTCCACTCAAACAACACCACTCACTGGAGCAATACCGACAAACTCACGCAGTACCTTATGACACGCATCCACTGTTGTCTTCGTATTTGAAATAATAGGTTCGACCGTCGCACCAACTTGCGTTACTCCTCGCTCTCGCCACAATTCGTTAGAGCGCCGCCAATCTATCTCTTGCAATCTAGCCAACCACTTGACAAGCTCCTCCTCCGGTATGCTCTCTAAGTAAAATTCACGAGCCAGCATTCCCAAAGCCTGGAACACAACCGCACTTACTGCCAGTGACTCCTGTCTTTGCACAGAACATTCCTCTTTACTTCTGACTCTCCAAGGGTCGTTAGGTAGAACGCTTGCTGCTGCTGCCCAGAATGTTGCTGCCCAATCAGTTCTAAGCTCCAAATCCTTCTTAGACTTCAGATTAGGAAACATATGTCGGGTAGCTGTCACCAGGGTAGATAGTGTCATTAACTTGGAATTGTGTTTGCCCAAACCATTCTCAACCATCTCCACATTGTTGCGGAACTGAGGGACTCGCTGGATCAGGTTTTTGGCAATTAAGACCGCAGGAGAGCGCTGATCGAATGCGTGAGAGAGCGATACACTGGGTCTTTGCACTAAAAGGTTTTGATCGCGGAAGGCTTGACGTTCCTCCTCTAATGACAGCCCAGCATATAACAATACCCCAATCTCAAGTTGAGAAAGGATAGGCAGATACTCCGCCTGCTCAACTTGGATGTCCTTTAGCGCCTGACGGATACCAAAACATCTATGCTGACCGTCTGTCAAGCGCAGAGTAACCGAGTGGTAAGGAAGAAAGATACTGCCATCTCTATAGATCGGCGGTGGCTGAACATTGATACAAATTGGCGGGAAAAAGGTCGTGCCGTCTTGGTAGGTCTCCAGAATATACCGCGCGATCGCTTTAACTCGTGTAGCGTTAGGTTTGCGTTGGGCGAAGTCTGGTAAGTCTGGCTCATTCGGAACATAAAGGCGATCGTCATTTAGCAGTCGGGCGACATCTCCAAAGTACAGACTGGCAACATAACTTTGATGTTCACCCTGTGATCCCCGACAAACAGGTACAGCTCGAAGCACAAGTTCCATTGTTGATTCCTTGGTTAGAGGAGCAAATCCTGTCTTTTAATCCTGTAGTCATGCCTACATGGTAGCAGGGGTTCTGTCAAGCTGACTAGAATGCGTGAGACCCCCTTCAGGCAATCCAACCTTGTCTTCAACAGTCCGCGTACCGGGTGAACTCTACGAAACGCTGCGCCAAATCAGGCTTTCACTTGAGAGCGAACACCAAAGTGCTGCACCGACTGTGCAGGATATGATTAGCGTCGCCCTGAAACGATTCATCAATGATTGGGAGAATCCTGACAAGCAAAATCAGCTTTTGGGTGAGTTACTAGAGCATCGCAGAGTCGCCCGCTCAAACATGGGTAAAAGAAGAATTGACGACAGCTAGACGGTGGTGACGGATGACATTCGCTAACTTTGAATCGCCTCAGCAATCTACCTTACGTCTAGAAAATGATGAGTCCCAACACTAAAAACACTGACCAACTCATTTTGCGTCATCTAGAGGATATTGAGCAGGAGCGGATTAACTTTGGTCTCTACGAAACCTATGTCACAAAGGCTGACATAATACAACGTGCCCAAGAAAAGGGTGAGAACTTGGACGAGGCTGCATTAGAAGAAGGGTTAGCCAGTTTAGAAGAGCAAAGGTGGGCGCTCAAGCTGGATGAGAACCACTATCGCTCACGAATTAGCGAGATTGTCCGGCTCCTCAAGAATGTTAAGCAAAGGTTTCGCAGCAATGATGCCCAAAGCGCCCCTTATCTAATCCAATCCATCCGTGTTGAGTTTGCAGATCGCCGCAGATTAGCGCGTGAGACTAAGTTTAAAGAAACTATCAATCAGTTATTTAAAAGCAGTAGAAGTCTGAGACTAAAGCATCTAGATAACGCTCGCAAAGCTGTTCAAAATGGTTTTTGTAAAGCACTAGACAAAGAACTAGACGAAGTAAGACTAACCCGTGTGCAAGAACGGGCGTTGCAGGAAATCACTCAGAAATATTTCCAACGTCAAGGACAGGGATATGTAATTACTGGCAACACTGGTAGTGGTAAAACTGAAGCTGCGTTACTTCCTCTGCTGCTTGGAGCGTTGCAGGAGAAGATGAACAATATTGCGGGATGTAAAATTATCCTAGTTTATCCCCGGCAGACTTTAGCCAAAAATCAGTTAGAGCGACTCAGCCAGTATGTAGCCGCCATTAACCAACAAGTGTATGGAATGGCAATGAGTGGAGTGTCGAACCAAGATTTGACTGTAGGAATTGTCTTTGGTGACACTCCATCCAATGACGAGGAACTGCGTAATGGATACTCAAAAGACGGAAAACTCCAGCGTGGACGTTGGGAAAAGCAAGATGAGAAATACAAACTCCCGTACTTCACAGACAAAAACGGAGAGCCGGTCTACGCAGTCAACCTAGCCAATGGTGAATGTACCCTAAAACCTGCTGACAGCAGTTGGGAGTTGAAGGGCTTTAAGGCTACGCGCAGCGCTATTCAAAGCAACCCGCCAGACGTGCTAATTATCACCACTGAAATGCTGCATCGGTGGTTGATGGACGCTGCATTCAATGATTTTTTCGGCTTATCGACTCGCCCAGGTTATCCACCAAATTTCTGTGCCCCACGAGCTGTCGTATTCGACGAGATTCACCTCTATGACACTATACACGGCGCTCAGATTGGCTTGCTGATTCGCCGTTTACGCCATCGGCTACAACAGGCAATGCGTTCGTGTGATGGAGAATCTTGGCGATACCCACTGATGCTGGGGATGAGTGCAACTATTGGTAATCCTCAAAAGTTTTGGAAGGAACTTAGTGGGGTTGCGGATGTAGATGAGATTTCACCAGAAGAGAAGGACATGGAAGATGCTCAGGGACGAGAGTATTTCCTGTTCATTCGCCCAGAAACTTACTCGCGTGGCAAGCCTGTAGGAGATGCTTCGACAGCAATCCAGACGATTATGGCGATCGCCCACAATATGCGTCGGCGAGACAGTGATGGGAAAGAACCTCCTAAGTTCAGAAGCCTCGTGTTTCAAGACTCCATTAGTAAAGTCAAAAAGTTAGCACTTGAATTCCACGATGCCGAAACCAACAATAATCTAGCATGCTACAGACTTCAGCGACCCAATTCTAGCCACGACGTACTAACCTCACCAGCGTTTCTGGATGGTGAATATTGGTACTTTGA
This sequence comes from Funiculus sociatus GB2-C1, assembly GCF_039962115.1. Taxonomy (NCBI): domain Bacteria; kingdom Bacillati; phylum Cyanobacteriota; class Cyanophyceae; order Coleofasciculales; family Coleofasciculaceae; genus Funiculus; species Funiculus sociatus. The sequence continues at coordinate 49,688 of NZ_JAMPKJ010000032.1, forward strand.
TGCTGAAGACCTTGACCAATACTCCACGAAACGCCAACCCGGAACAGAAGCGCGATCGCTCACTTCAAAGCCTTTTCCAGTGTACAGCGGTAGTGGTAAAGGAGATATCGAAATTCTGCTGCAAGACATCATCTTTGCTACTACTTCTTTAGAAGTTGGCTACGACGACGCTAGCATCCAATTTGTAATGCAGCACCACGCCCCTCGTAACCCAGCTAGCTTCGTGCAAAAGAAGGGCAGGGCTGGTCGTTCCCTCCAAGACCGTCCTATCACTGCGGTCACCCTCTCACAAAACTCTTACAAGGATGCCTTCTATTATCAGAACCCGCAACTCCTCTACGATCCTTCCGACTACCGCCCACCTCTCAATGTCGATAACTACTTTGTGCAGCAGTTTCAAACCATCGCCCTAATCTTTGATGAGTTGGCGCGTCTTAAACAAGGGCGAAACTTACTCCAGGGAAACTTCAGTAGTGTCGAAGAGCATTTGGACGAAATACAGCAGGAGTTGGATAGATTCGAGATTGGGCAGGAACTTCAGCACGCTTACAAGTATGTAACAGGCGAATCGTTTCAAAAAGTTCACCCTATTTGGAGAGAGATATGGAATTGGTTTAAAAAGCGAATGCTTGAAGATGATATCCGCTATAACTTTGGGAAAAACAACAATCTGCTCCAAATTTGTCCGGACTTACCAGACAACCTGTTTAGCTCTATCAATCTGCCTACAGTTCGGGTCATGTTTTCGGGAGGCGGGGAGCCAGAAAACTGGTCAGGGGCAGACGAGGATATCTCTCTTGCTTTCTTAGAATTGGCTCCCGGCAAGATCACGCGCCGCTACAACCCTCGCTACCATCTTTACTGGCGACCGTTAGTTGCTTTTGTAGAACCAAGAGAAAACTTTAAAGGAAGACCTGTCTCCAATGCAGTAGCTATGGAGCGATATAAGTATGAAAAACGCTCGGAAAATCCTGGACCATTTAATTCTCTGCTTCTCAAGCAGCTTGATCAAGTATGGGGAAGTAATTGGCAAGATTACTTCCCCTTGAATGTAGAGCAGGTTTACACTCAAGCTGTACCGCAGCGTTTCTACCGAGTTCGCTATTTGGAACTGTGGGACTTTGGTAAGGACTTAGTTGATGATCCAAAGCACCCGAATACTGAATGGTTGGGTGCGTTTAAGCCTGACGGTAGCGTGGACTTGAGGTTTGGAAGCAAAAGGAAACAGCTTGACAAGCTTTATCCAGGTAGGGTTCGCTCAGTCTCCCCAGATTCTAATAGCTACCCGTTGTCTTTCAGCGTGGTCAAGGTAAATACGGCAGATCAGGAGGAAGTAGAGCCTCGGCACAGACTAGAGTTGCCTCCCCTATTCAAAGGCTTGGTCAATAATCTGGATTTCTACTATGGCGAAGTCGGGGAAAATCGCTCAATGCTCAATGTGTGGGAAGTTCAATACGGAGCTGAGGCTCGTATTCGGTTGCTATCTGATGAGCAGTTGCTACGTCAAGGTAGGAAAGACCCGCACGCGGGCATGGGTCAAAACACAGTTAGATACATCAGCGAACACGATGGGAAGCCCACCCTGTACGGCTATGACTTGAATACTGAGGGAGTACGGGTTCCCTATTCATACGAACAGCTACGCAAAGTAGCTGAGTTTTTGTTCGAGGAGATATGGAATGATCCTAAACGCAAGACTCACTTACAAGACCAGTACCTTCGATTCTTGCTCAAGTCGAGTTCTTGGCAACCAAAGGGAGTAGAACATCCCTTAACCGCTTTTGACCTGCGTAAAGTAGCAGACATCATTGCAACCATGCGTGCGGAGTCACGAGCAATGGGAACGGAGGATTGGCGAACTTTTTTAGAGCATCTGACTAATCCCGATGGGTTGAATAATCTAGTAGATATGGTGCGTGCCAAGTACTGGCGTGACCACCGAGTCTTTCCTGAAGACTTCAGAGACCGATTGGTTTCAACTCTGGCCTATTCCAATAGCGTTACTGAATCTCAGAGTGATAGTGCCATTCAAGGCACGTTGTTTGATACAACCGCATTTCAAGCTGAAACAACTACATCTAAAGAACCAGCAACACCCTCAAATACTCGACAACTTTTGGAGGAGCAGGTTTTCGCTAAACTCGGCAAGAAATCTGAAATCTTGGACTACTTGATGGACAACATAGTTCATTCACTGAAACAGGCAACAAGGAATCTGTTTCTGACAGAAGGTAGCACTCGTGATGAGGAGATAGGCAGCCACAGCGTACTAAAATTAACCTACGGGAAAAAGCCTTGGGATACTTCGTTTTACGTTTACGAACGCAACCAAGACGGTAATGGGGCGACAAGGCTGGCATCAGAGGTACTAAAAGAGAATCCAACCCATTTACTTAAGCGTTGGTGGGAAGTAACTTTATCGTGTCCCCTAGGTGATGAAGAAGACTTTTTGAAGAGAGTCTTACGAGACAATAAGCAGCTACTTCTGGACTTCCAAGAAACATTTTTCCAATCCGAACCACAGAACAGATCAAACCCCAGAGATTTTCTTTTCCCTCTTGTTGAGGAACAGGTTAAAGATAAAGATCACGATCCTTTACTCCAGCGTTTAGCTGGATTGCTGACGAGTGAACTGAGCATTGCAGGGCAGACCTTGCCCCGCATTGGCTTACAAAGTGAGTTGCTGCATCTGGAAGATGCCTTGGCTGAGAGATTTAAGCGACCTCCAACCCCAAGGGAACTGGCAGGTTACGCAGCCACACAAGTTCAACAGGAGCCAACAAACTATCCTTATCTAGCTCAGTTGATGCAGAGGTATGAAGAGCATACCCAAAACTTAGGTTTAGAGGATGAAGATTCGGAGGACACGGCAAATGCATTAGACCGATTCCTGGCTCAAGTTGAGAATATGAGTCTGAGTACTTGTGTGGATGCCTGTCCAGCTTGTTTGGCAGCTAGCTGCGATCACGGGCATATTGATGTGATGCGCCATACCATTTCTCGACGTTACTTGAAAATGGCTCGCCATCTTTTGACCCAAGAACTGACTCGTGAATACGGTCAGGAGCCTGTTGAAAACTTGGTGGCGATCGCTCAGCACAACGGGGGTTATGTAATCCTCGAACATTTGGGTCAACCCAATCCCGCTTACATGCTTCAGCTCAAGAATCAGGGCTTCAAGATGATTAAGCGGGACTTTGACCACGAAACTTTTGTCGTGCGCCAGATGTTCTATTACCAAGGAAATACATGAAGGTCTATGGTAATTACCCAGAGCCAACCTTTTCCAGAGGTCTAGCTGAGTTACTCGTGCAGTTACTGGACTTTCCAGGGGACGAGGTCTGGTTAATCAGCCCTTGGCTTAAGGATGTTCGTTTGGCGATCGCTCAACTGGGAGACTTTGCCAGTTTGCTGGGTGGGCAAAGAGAGGAAATTGAATTGAGCCAATTGCTCACCCGTATAGCTGAGCAACACAGGCTCCACGTAATTACTAAGCCTCCAGAGGAACTAATCCCTTTTAGGGTACTTAAGCGTCTAGCAAACAAGATTGACTTACGAAAACGCTTGCTGAAGGAAAGAGAGGTAGAAGAAGATTTACAAGGTTACGACATTATCGAAGAGGTCATAGAGGAGTTCAATACAGAGATTGAGCAGCTAGCTAGTGAAGCTACCGTACATGCGGAAACTATTCGTATTGGTCGAATGCTACAAGCAAAGGGAGCTGAATTATACTACTTAGATAAACTCCACGCTAAGTTGCTCTGGACTCCCATCGGAGCATTAATTGGAAGTGCTAATTTCACCAATGGTGGGCTAAGTTATAACAACGAGCTGATGGTAGAAATAACTGAACCGGCTGAGCTTCCGAAGTTACAATCCATAGCTCAGCAAATGGGAAATCGAGCAGTAATAGCACAGAATTACAGTCTTAATAAGGCCTTAAAGCGAGAGGAATACCCATTAAACGACTATTTAGCTTTTATCGATAGTCAAGAGCTTCAAAACCTACCAGGTTTACAACATTTATTGGAACAAATTAATCAATGGATTAAGTAGATTTAAACAAGAAAAAAGCGTCGATGCCATTATATAAGAAAGCACAGTGGGAGTTTCTGAAGCTGGTGCAACCTGGTTTATTTGGTATTGGCTAAATAGAAATTAGGGGGTTTTTCAGTACAGCTTGCTCAATGTTAATCATTTCGGGGTTACGTATCTAGAGCGATAAAAGTTTAATAATCAGGGCTATCAAGGTATTTGATGACTTCAAAAACTGTACGATAGGCATTAACTTTGGTGTTGCAAACGGTCATCTATAGCGCACGAGAAGGAATTTTCAACTATAAATACTTGATGAGCGCGGTATACCGCGCTCATTGATCTCCGTGTGGTTTGTTGCTTCTTAGACAATCTAAGAGCCATCTTACGACTTGCTTTGGCAACGCGATCGCTAAGAGCTTAATAACCTAGAGTCAGCACTACCGGGAATTTTTCAACTGTAAATACTCCATCAGCGCGGTATACCGCGCTCATCAAGCTCTCTGTAGTTTGTTGCTCCTTAGACAATCCTTGAGTCGTCTTACGACTTGCCAACACAAGAGTTGTCTCTAGAATTTCTCAGGACTTACGCACTTGCCGTGAACTAAAGTTCCGGCTCAAAGCCCAAACCCATTGAAATGGGCTGGTTTGAGGCTTTTTAGTCAGTTGAAACTGACTTGGGTTTTCAGCCAGGAAATTGATTTCCTGGTTCCTAGTGCGTAAGTCCTATTTCTCTGTCAATCTGATATTGCTCGATAATTAGCCCGTCACTTTCTTCGTAACGGACTTCACTTTAATAACCACGCCTGTTACATTCCTTTAAGTGCAGTCGCTGCACATTTACTAATTAGTTGAGCGATCGCTTATAACTTGGATTTTCTCTTGCCACTCTACTAGGCACCATGCTCCGAGTATGGGTAATTCTGTTGAGGGGGCGGCTCTGCTATCAGTTAGCAATCAAAGGTAGTCGATTTGGCTTGATGACGGTGATAGTTGTCAGAGAACAAATTATTTGTCGCTATTAACACATTAGTGTCGTTAATCTAAAAACCTTTCAAATCTTTTCCAATAGGGTTTTGGTCTAAGTAACACTTTGTAGGAATTCCTCTTTAAAGCCATAATTGTCTTAACTTCAGCTTTTCTTCATCCAAATATATCTAAGCTTTGGTAGCGATAGAAACGCTCAACGACAACAATTTATTAAGACGGCAAATAATCTGTTATTCGGCAACAACGGTTTCAGGCCGATATTTGTTTTGTTTCTTGCCCCGCCTGATGACCTTAATTCCAAAAGCACTGATCCCTAAAACCGCTAGTGCCGGAATCATGCCAGGTTCAGGTACCGTTTCATACTCAATCTCCTCCCCAGAAAGTGCAGGAAACAATTCTGGAGCGCGACGAGCTTTAGTCGCTTGCTCAAAGGCGTAGGCATAGCCCAATAGTGTTGGCTCGCTGTAGGCCTGTCCAAAGAAGGAAATTGTTACTGGCAAGTCATCGGAGGTAAACCCTGCCGGAACCTGAACATCTGGGAAGCCTGAAATGTTTGCAATATTTGTAGGCGATATCCCTGGGTTACACACAAACGTGGGATCAGTTATTCCAGGAAGTGGGCTCGCTGGACAGCCTGATGTGGGATAAATCAAGGCATCGAGACTATTGGCATTCAACAAGTCTAGAGTCGCATTGCGAACTAACGCTCTGCCATTGGTAAACGCATCTATATAATCAGGATCAGTAATGGATGCACTTGCCTGCTCATTCTTAAACAAATTTAAGCGCGTTGGATACTGCTTAAAAAAGTCATTTTTTTCTGCAAGAGCAATGATATCATCAAGATCTTTGGGATATTGATCGCCTACGGTTGCTAAGTAATCAGGAATTTGCTCCTTAAACTCTGGCCATCGAACTCGTGTGTAAATCGTTTCTTTGGCTGTAAGAATCTCGGGCGGATAAAAGACAGAATCAACAATAGTTGCTCCCAACGTTTTCATTTTGGCGATCGCATTCTCAACAATCTGATCGACCTCAGGGTTACGACCAAAGAAATCACGCGCCACGCCAATTCGTGCACCTTGCAATGCGCCCTTATCTAGAAACTGCGTGTAGTCTTTGAAAAACTTACCTTCGCTTCCTAGCGTTGCTGGATCAGCGGGGTCAATACCTGCCATGATGCCAAGAGTAATAGCAGCATCTTCAACGGTTCGAGTTAACGGTCCTCCCACATCAAATGACAGAGCCAGCGGAATAATGCCGTCACGGCTTGTTAACCCTAGCGTGGGTTTAATTCCCACCAGTCCATTAGCCGCCGCTGGACCTCGAATCGACCCACCTGTATCACTACCCGTACCAATCACGCCGAAGTTGGCAGCGATCGCGGCTCCAGTACCACCGCTAGAGCCAGCCGGGCTGCGCTCTAAGTTATAGGGATTGCTTGTTAAACCAGCGAGAGACCCACCCGGAACGCCAGCCGCAAACTCTGACATATTTGCCTTGGCAAAGATAACAGCTCCTGCATCCCGCAGTTGCTTCACCAAAAATCCATCATCTGGAGGCACCGACCCTTTAAGAACCGCTGAACCCCCCGTTGTGGGCATATCAAAGGTATCGTAGTTGTCTTTGAGAATGACTGGAATTCCATGTAGTGGGCTTCTCGGACCCGTTGTTTGACGCTCTATATCTAACGCTTTAGCAATTTCTAGTGCATCTGAATTAACCGTGATAATTGAGTTAAGGCTGTCATCATATGTATCAATTCGATTGAGATATAACTCAATCAATTGTTCAGATGTCAGCGCGCCCGCATCAAACGCTCTATTGATTTCAGAAACTGTTGCCTCTTCTAGCTGAAACGTTGCTGCCAACGCTCCTAGCGGAAGAAGTCCTAGTGCTACCGTTTGAGCTGCTACCAATGTAGCCGTTCGTTTCATGCTTTTTAACACAGTATTTGCTCCTAATAGTCAGGTGAATGAATGATTTAGACAGGTAATATGTAAACCAAACCTGCAAAATTAGGTCGGGCTTTGTGCTTTCTTACGCTTTAGACCGAAAGCTGATAATCCGGTGATACCTAGTGCGATCACCATTCCTGGTTCAGGTACAGATTCAATTTCCTCACCAGCAAGAGCGGGAAAGAGGGTTGGTGATCGCCGATTTTGAGTTCCTTGTTCATAGGAATAGGCAAGACTAATAAGAGTAGATTCACTGAAGGGTCTACCAAAAAATTCAATCCCAATTGGAACGCCAGTTGGCGCTGCATCAGAAGGTGCTGAGAAACCAGCCGGAACGACTAGTCCAGGGAAGCCTGTTCCCCAGGCAAGAATTCCATTCCGGTCGGCTTGGGGTTCACCAACAGGAACTACGAGACGTTGTTGATGAGGATATACCAATGCATCAAACTGGTATTCGTCCATCAGGTCAAGCAGAGTTTCCTTAAACGCTTCGCGCTGCTGCAACCGTCGTAGATATTCAGGATCTTGCAGTGGAGACTCGATCGCTTGAGCGGCTTCTAGTGAAGCTTTGATCGATGGATCATAAAGCCCAGAAGCAATCAGTTCTTCCATCGTTTTGACAGGAGCATCTGGTCCGAGGCTGGCAAAATAAGCATTGAGTGTTTCTTTAAACTCATAGCTCGTGACCGAGAGATTAGTGGTTAATTCTGTCAAGTTAGGGATAGAAACAGGAACAACGGTTGCTCCTAACTTTTCCATTTTTTCTAACTCTGCATTAATAACAGAATTCACCTCAGCATGGATTGGCTCCTGCCCAAATAGATCTAAAACAACACCTAATTTGGCTCCTTTGAGAGCATCTGCATCCAGAAAATCAATGTAACTTTCTGGCACGTTACCAATGCTGGTAGCGGTTGCTGGATCGGCGGGATCGTAACCTACCATTGCATCTAGCATTAAAGCCGTATCTGCAACGGTGCGTGTAATTGGTCCAGCCGTATCTTGAGTGAAGGAAATGGGAACAATGCCATCACGGCTGAGTAATCCAATTGTTGGACGTAACCCAACCAGACTGTTGGCAGATGCTGGAGAACGAACAGATTGCCCAGTATCAGAGCCTGTTCCAAGCACTGCGAAGTTGGCAGCGATCGCCGCCCCTGTACCTCCACTTGATCCGCCTGGGGTTCTCCCCAAGTCATACGGGTTTAACGTCTGTCCACCTAAGGAACTGATGGTATTACCGCCAGATGCATATTCGGTTAAGTTAGTTTTAGCAATAAAAATTGCCCCCGCCTCTCGCAAACGCGCCACCGTAAAGGCATCATCTGGAGGAATTGAATTCTTCAACGACAGAGATGCTGCTGTGGTAGGTAAATCAAACGTATCAAAGTTATCCTTTAGAATAACTGGAATCCCATGTAGTGGACCTCTCGGACCCGTTGTTTGACGCTCTAAATCTAACGCTCTAGCGAGCTCTAGCGCATCTGGATTAACCGTAATAATTGAGTTAAGGCTGTCATCATAAGTATCAATTCGATTGAGATATAGCTCAACCAATTGCTTCGATGTTAATGCACCAGAATCAAATGCTTTGTTAATCTCGGAAACCGTTGCTTCTTCTAGCCGAAACGTTGCTGCTAACGCCCCTACTGGGAAAAGCCCTAGCATTATTGCTTGACCAGCGACTACCATAGCCGTTCGCTTCATGCTCTTCAGCACAATTCCTATCTCCTATAATCCAGTGAACGATTTAGCGATTGAAGTAGTGCATGGGTGCGCTTACAGTACTGCTGTAACGCACCGCTAGTATCTTAGAGTCGGTTTGCATCAACACAAACAACCGCTGAATTGCCAACCGCTTCCTCGTAAGCTACAGGCAAAATCGCTTTGTACGTTCCTTGGGGTTGACCGTTACGCCGCTTGACGAATTTGATTCCAAGAGCGCTAATTCCTAGCACAGCCAAAGCTGGAATCATGCCAGGTTCGGGTACTGTTTCGTATTCAATCTCCTCTCCTGGAAGAGCAGGGAAAAGTGGTGGTGGGCTACGGAATTTTGTTGTTTGTTCATAGGCGTAAGCGTATCCAAGCAATGTGGGTTCGCTGAAGGCACGACCAAAAAGAGAAATAGTTAGCGGCAACCCATCGGATGTGAAACCCATCGGCACTTGAACATCGGGGAAACCGGTAATGTTCGCGATGTTTCGTGCAGCAGGGACAGTTTCATCACAAATATAGGTTGGGTCTTCTACCGTGTAAATGGGAACAGCAGGACAATTTCGAGTTGGATAAATTAATGCATCAAGATCATTACTATCCATTAGGTCTAAAACAGTTTTCCTCACAAGCGGAATACCATTTTCGACCGCATCAATGTAATCGGGATTGGTTAGCCCTCCACTTGCCAGGTTTCGCCTGTATGACTCAATACGCCCAGGTGCGACAGAGCGATCGGAGTTTACGACATCCGGATCAGTACTAATCGCTAGAATTTCTTCCAGTGTCTTGGGATAATCTCCCTCCAACGTAGCTAGATACGCCTCAATCTGAGGTTGAAACTCTGAATCAAATATAAGCGTTGATATCTGGCTCCGCTCCTCAAGAAATTCCTTAGAATAGCTTGTCTCAACAATGGTTGCTCCTAAGTCAGTTAGTTGGTCAACAGCATCCTCAAATAACTGATCTACCTCGACGTTGCCGCCTAAGAAGTTTTGCAATACGCCAATACGCGCTCCTTGAAGTGCATTCTTATCGAGAAACTGCGTATAATCCTTAAAAAACTTACCTTCGCTCTCAAGCGTCACAGGGTCAGCAGGATCAATCCCTGTCATAATTCCTAGAGCGATCGCAGCGTCTTCTACCGTCCTTGTCATCGGTCCTCCAGTATCGAAAGACAAGGCTAATGGAATAATCCCATCACGGCTCAATAGCCCTAAAGTGGGTTTAATTCCAACAAGCCCATTATGAGCAGACGGGCTACGAATTGATCCACCTGTGTCGCTTCCTGTGCCGATTACACCAAAGTTAGCAGCGATCGCAGCACCAGTACCACCGCTTGACCCTGCGGGCCCACGCACCAAGTTGTAAGGATTTAACGTTTGCCCTCCAAAGGAGCTGTATCCATCCCGTCCTCCACTAGAAGCAAACTCGCTCAAGTTAGCTTTAGCAAGGATAATCGCTCCTGCATCTCGCAATTGTTTAACGAGGAAAGCGTCATCTGGTGGAATTGAGCCTTCTAAGGTAATTGATCCACCAGTAGTAGGCAGATCAAAGGTATCGTAGTTGTCTTTGAGAATAACTGGAATTCCATGCAGTGGGCTTCTCGGGCCCGTTGTTTGACGCTCTATATCTAACGCTCTAGCAATTTCTAGTGCATCTGAATTAACCGTGATAATTGAGTTAAGACTGTCATCGTAAGTATCAATTCGATTGAGATATAGCTCAATCAATTGCTCTGATGTTATTGCACCTGCATCAAACGCTTTGTTAATTTCAGAGACCGTCGCTTCCTCTAGTTGAAACGTTGCTGCTAACGCTCCAAAGGGAAGGAGTCCTAACGCTATCGTTTGAGCCACTACTAAAGTAACCGTTCGCTTCATGCTTTTCAGCATTGTATTAACTCCATAGTCAGGTGAATGGCTTATGCAAATTGAATTGAACTACGCAAAACGAACCAACCCATTAAGCGGGACTTTGTACTTTCTTACGCTTCAAACCTAAAGTTGAGACCCCGATGACGCTTAATGCGATCGCCACTCCTGGCTCGGGTACAGTCTCATATTCGATCTCCTCTCCAGGAAGCGCCGAGAAAAGTGATGGAGGACGACGGTGTTTAGTTGTTTGCTCGTAGGAATACCCCAATCCAATGAGTGTTGGTTCATCAAAGGGGCGGCCCCAGAATTGCAGTCCTGCGGGGAGGGTATTATTGATGCTGTAACCCATTGGCACTGTGATTGCTGGAAAACCTGTGGGTGGAGCAGTGATACCGCTGTTGTTGCCATTTGGACTGGTTTCATCGCCTATTAACCGAGGCGGATTGCTCCAGGTTGGAAAGATAAATGCATCATATTTGTTAGAATCGAGAACATCTAACACTGCCGTACGCATCACATCTCGGTTTGCCTCTGCTGTCTGACAAACTGCTCGCTGTTCAGGTGGTACATCCTCAACAGCCGCTCCAGCAATCAGGCTCTCAGTAACGGTTGGGTCAAACTTTCCAGACGCAATAATTTCGTCCAGGGATTTTACTGGAGCATTGGGTCCAAGGCTAGCCAAATAGTTATTAATGTCGTATTCAAATCGGTTGCAGCCACCTGTAGCAGTTACCAGTGCGTCAAAGTCAGGGATCACAGTAGGCTCAACGATCGCACCCTGGGATCTTAAATCAGCGATCGCCTCATCCATTAACCTCTCAATTTCTGGACTAGCCGTTGCTGCTCTGGTACTTCCGCTGGATGGTCTAAACAACTCATCCAACACTCCCAATCTCGCTCCCTTCAAGCTGCTTTTGTCGAGAAATTCGCTGTAGTCAGGAAGCGTTAGATTCTTCACCGCTTCAGTTGATGGATCGGCTGGATCGTAGCCTGCGATCGCCTCAAAAACGAGTACAGCATCTTCAACCGTTCGTGCCATTGGCCCACCAATATCACGGTAGAGATTGAGTGGGACAATGCCATCGCGGCTGGTTAGACCAATCGTAGAGCGAATACCAACCAGAGCATTGTGAGAAGACGGACCTCGAATCGAGTTACCTGTATCAGTTCCCAAGCCCACTGTTCCAAAGTTGGCCGCGACTGCTGCTCCTGTTCCGCCACTGGAGCCAGCAGGAACACGGCTCAGATCATAGGGGTTGCGAGTCGTTCCTAAAATCGAACTCACACTGCGCTGAGGACTAAAAGCAAACTCCGCCAAATTAGACTTTGCCAAGACGATCGCACCTGCATCACGCAGCCGTTGCACCTGGAATGCATCATCAGGTGGAATTGAACCTGCAAGCGATAAAGAGCCTGCCGTAGTTTGTAGATCAAACGTATCGTAGTTGTCTTTAACAATAATTGGAATTCCGTGCAAGGGGCTGCGCGGGCCGTAAAGCTCACGCTCTAAATCTAATGCTCGTGCTGTTTCTAAGGCATTTGAATTAGTCAGAATAATAGAATTAAGCGGCGTTTCTCCCGCCTTGTCATAAATTTCAATGCGATTGAGATATAGTTGCACCAACTGCTCAGATGTCAATGCATCTGCATCAAATGCGCGATTGAGTTCGGCGATCGTTGCTTCTTCTAGCTGAAACGTTGCTGCTAACGCACCAATTGGAAGAAGCCCCAGTGCTATTGATTGAGCCACTACTAAAGTAGCCGTTCGCTTCATGCTTTTCAGCATTGTATTAGCTCCATAGTCAGGTGAATGGCTTGTGCAAATTGAATTGAACTACGCAAAACGAACCAACGAATTAAGCGGGACTTTGTACTTTCTTACGCTTTAAACCTAAAACTGAGAACCCGACGACGCTTAATGCGATCGCGAGTCCTGGTTCAGGTACGGTTTCATATTCAATTGTTTCGCCTGGTAGGGAGGGAAACAGGGGTGAAGGGGCACGTAGTTTGGTGGCTTGCTCGTAGGCGTAAGCGAAACCTAAGAGAGTGGGTTCACTGTAATCGCGCCCCAGGAAAGAAATCGTAGTGGGCAGCCCATCCGATGTAAATCCGGCGGGAACCTGAATATCTGGAAACCCAGAAATGTTGGATAGGTTGGTTGCAGACGGACCAGATGTACACACAAACGTTGGGTCTACAACATTGATAATGGGACTGGCAGGGCAGCGTGCTGTGGGATAAATCAACGCATCGAATTTGTTGCTGTCTAAAATAGACTGGAGCGTATTTTTGACGTAAGGAATACCACTAGTTACAGCATCAATATAGTCAGGATTGCTATATCCTCCGCTGGCTAAGTTTGTCTTATAAACTTCAATTCGTCCTGGATTAACTGGAGTTGTCGAGTTTGCAATTTCAGGAGACTCACTAATTGCAATCAGCTCTTCGAGAGTTTTTGGATAGTCGTCTGAAAGCGTTGCTAAGTACGCTTCAATTTGGGGTTGAAACTCTGAATCGAAGATTAAACTCGATATTCTACTTCTCTCTGTCAAAAACTCTTCTGAAAGCGTGATTGGTTCAACAACTGCTGCACCTAACTCTTTCAGTTCTTCGATCGCATCGCCAATCAGCTGATCGATTTCGACATTCCCTCCAAAGAAGTTAGTGACGACTCCAAGCCGAGCACCTCCTAAGGCATCCTTCTTCAAGAAAGAGGTGTAGTCTTTAAAGAATTTACCTTCACTATCTAGGGTGACAGGATCGTTAGGATCAACGCCAGTCATAATGCCCAATGCGATCGCAGCATCCGTTACAGTTCGCGTTAACGGTCCACCCGTATCAAAAGATAAAGCCAGAGGAATAATGCCATCTCGGCTAAGAAGCCCTCGTGTAGGTTTGATGCCAACAATTCCATTGGCTGCTGCTGGCCCGCGAATCGAACCACCCGTGTCGCTTCCTGTTCCGATTACACCAAAGTTAGCGGCGATCGCCGCTCCTGTTCCACCACTAGACCCAGCTGGACCCCGATTTAACATATAAGGGTTAACCGTTTGTCCACCAAAGGAGCTATAGCCATTCCATCCAGCGGTGAGGGCAAACTCACTTAAATTAGCTTTCGCAAAGATAATAGCCCCCGCATCTCGAAGCTGTTTGACCAGGAAAGCATCATCAGGTGGAATCGAGCCTGCAAGCGTATCAGAACCACCTGTCGTGGGCATATCAAATGTATCAAAATTGTCTTTGAGGATGACTGGAATCCCATGTAGCGGACTTCTCGATCCAGTCATTTGGCGCTCTAGGTCTAACGCTCTGGCAATTTCCAAGGCATCTGAATTGACCGTAATGATTGAATTAAGGCTGTCATCATAGGTTTCAATTCGATTGAGATATAACCCAATCAATTGCTCAGATGTTAGCGCGCCCGCATCAAACGCCTTGTTGATGCTAGAAACAGTCGCTTCTTCTAGCTGAAATGTTGCAGCTAACGCGCCAATCGGAAGAAGCCCTAGCGCCATCGTTTGAATAGCTACATTAGTAGCTGTTCGCTTCATGCTTTTTAGCACAGTATTCGCTCCTATAATCAGGTGAATAATTGATGTAACTTGGATTAGTTCTACAGAATCCAATCAACAAAATTAAGCTAGACTTCGTGCCTTCTTACGCTTCAAACCTAAAGCTGATAGCCCGAAGACACCTAAAGCGATCGCTACTCCGGGCTCTGGCACTGTTTCATATTCGATCGTTTCACCCGATAGGGATGGGAACAGACGGGGAGGACGCCGATTTTGAGTTGCCTGTTCATATGAATAAGACAAACCAAGCAGTGCCGCTTCACTAAACGGTCGTCCCGAAAACTCAATCCCGATCGGTAGCCCAGCCGATGTGTAACCTGCGGGTACGACAATCCCTGGTAGTCCAGCGATCGAGGTAAATGGGTTATCTGACTCTGGATCAGGTTGACCAATCACTCCGGGAGGCACAGTTTTCATAGGATACACAATTGCATCTAAATCCAGCGCATCCATTACTTTGAGCGTTTCATTTCTGAGAAAACTTCGTCGGGCAATCAATTCGTCATAACTGGAATTGTTCTCCAGTGATTCCACAGCATTGGAGGCAATTAACCCGTTTTCTAGGCGAGGGAGGTATCTACCGTCTTCAATCACTTCTGTTAAGGATTTGACGGGTGCCTCAGCTCCAAGACTTTCGAGATAATCATTTAAAGCAAACTTAAATTCAAGGTTGTTAACACGAGAATTAGAGAGAAATCCAAACACATCGAAGCCCAGGGTTACATCATCGATAATCGTGGCTCCTTGCGCTTTCATATCGGTAATAGCAGTCTTAATCACCGCTAACCCCTCTTCATGCATCGGACCCGAACGGAACAAATCCCGAAAAACCCCAATCCGGGCTCCGGTTAAAGCATCTTTATCGAGAAGACTGGTGTAACCTCCTGCTGGAATTTGACCGATGCTATTAGCCGTCACTGGATCGGACGGATCAAAACCTGCAATAATGTCGAGTACGATCGCTGCATCAGTTACAGTGCGGGCAAGAGGACCTGTTCGATCTTGAGTAAATGAAATAGGAACAACTCCATCTCGGCTTACCAATCCTGCGGTGGAGGCAATACCCACCAAACTATTGTTAGCAGCCGGATTGCGGATAGAAACACCTGTCTCAGTTCCCAAGCCTACCGTGGCAAAGTTAGCGGAAATTGATGCGCCTGTGCCACCGCTTGACCCACCAGGCACACGATCAAATGCGTAAGGGTTCTTTGTTTGTCCACCAACCGAGCTTAGCCCTGATGAACCTCTAGCAAACTCATCCAAATTGGTTTTACCCAAGATGATTGCTCCGGCATCTCGCAGCTTATTAACTACAAATGCATCATTTGGTGGAATCGAATTTTGGAGGGCAGTAGCTCCAGCACTCGTTGGCAGGTCAAACGTATCATAGTTATCCTTCAAAAGAATTGGAATGCCGTGCAGTAGACTTCTCGCTCCAGTGGTTTGACGCTCTAAATCGAGTGCTACTGCTGCCTCTAATGCATTGGGATTGATCGTAATAATAGAATTAAGACTAGGTCCTTTGTCGTCATAGGCTTCAACACGATTTAAGTAGAGTTGCACCAACTCTTGTGATGTTAGAGCGCCCGCATCAAACGCCCTATTGATGCTAGAGATCGTTGCTTCTTCTAGCTGGAATGTTGCTGCCAATGCCCCCAACGGAAGAAGCCCTAGTGCTACTGTTGGGGCTGCTACCAAAACAGCCGATCGCTTCATGCTTTTCAGCACAGTGTTAGTTCCTTTATTCAAGCAAATGATTGATGTTGCTTGGGTTTTACATAGCTCAACCCAAGCAATAAAATTAGGCTAAACTTTGGGTTCTTTTACGCTTCAACCCTAAAGCTGATAACCCAGCAACTCCTAAAGCGATCACTATTCCTGGTTCAGGCACAGTTTCATACTCAATCCTTTCACCAGGAAGCGATGGAACAAGTGGCGAGGGAGCGCGTAGCTTCGTTGCCTGCTCATAGTCATAGGCATAGCTGATTAGCTTTCCTTCCTCATAGGGTTTTCCAAAGAAGGAAATAGCTGTAGGCAATCCCTGTGAACCAAACCCCATTGGCACAACAATGCCTGGGAATCCAACCGAACTATAGCCTGCTATGGTTGCAGGGCTAGGAATGCTCGATCTCACAAAGTTGGGATCATTAACAGAGTAAACCGGATTATTAATGGGAGGTGCAAAACTGGTTTGGTACGGAAAGACAAGCGCGTCTAAATCGTAGGCATCAAAGAGTGCAAGCTTTAGCTCCGTTGCTTGAGGCAACACATTCTCGATGAGGTTCTTATAAGCGGGATCGTTAGTAGATGTAGCGGCGGCTCTCTTCAATAAGTTGAGAACGCTGTTCTCCACAGGAAGCGGAGATTGATTGACTTCCGTTTCGTATATCTCGATAAACTCCTCTACGGTTTTGGGAATCTCTGGTCCAAGAGTTGCTAAATAAGCATCCCAATCGGCTTTAAAGCGGTAATCGGCGATCGTTCTAATATTAGGTCCCTGACCCCGAACAAAGAAATCAATAAATTCTGGAGAGAAAAGGACAGGATCGATGATCTCGGCTCCCAATTCTTCTAATTTGGCGATCGCCTGTTCTGCAAGCGCATCAATTTCTGGATCGCCACCAAAGAAATCACGCGAAACACCCAGGCGAGCCCCTTTCAGTGAACCTTTAACGAGAAAATTGGTATAGTCTTCAGCAATCTTTCCTTCGCTCTCAAGGGTAAGGGGGTCGGCAGGATCAACACCTGCAATGACATTGAGCAGAAGAGCCATATCCGTTACGGTACGAGCCATCGGGCCTGCTGTATCAAAGGTCAAATTTTTGGGTGCAATACCATCTCGGCTGATCAGCCCTGTTGTTGGTCTCAGCCCCACAATGCCGTTAAACGATGCGGGGCCTCGCACAGAGGTACTAGTGTCGGTTCCAATAGCAAGAACAGTCAAGTTGGCAGCAACAGCAGCTCCAGAACCACTACTGGACCCTCCTGTGTTGCGATTGAAATTATAAGGGTTAAGGGTTTGCCCATCGATCGTGTTGTAGCTACCTCCAGCAAATTCTCCCATTGCTGCTTTGCCTAAGATGATCGCTCCAGCATCCCGCAATGCTTGAGTGATAAAAGCGTCGTCAGGTGGAATAGAATCCTTCAAGATGACCGAGCCATTGGAAGTTGGTAAATCAAACGTGTCGATGTTGTCCTTCAGCAGGATAGGGATTCCATGCAAAGGGCTTCTAGGACCATAGAGCTGCCGCTCTAAATCCAGTGCCGCAGCTGTTTCCAATGCATTTGGATTGAGTGTTGTAATTGAATTTAGCTTAGGTCCACTATCTTCATAAGCTTCAATGCGATTGAGATAAAGCTGCACCAGCTCCTCAGCGGTCAGTGCCCCTGCATCAAATGCTCTGTTGATTTCGGCAATTGTTGCTTCTTCTAACTCAAATGTTGCAGCTAGCACTGATATTGGTAACAACCCCATAACAAAGGCTTGAGTCATTAAAATAACCGCCGAGCGTTTGATGGTTTTGAGCATGAAGCACCCCTGACAAGTGATGAATGAATAACGGTGAATGAAATGAATAAGTGACCATCAACTACTGAAACTAAATAATCTTAGTGTCAAAATTATTGCTGGATTATTTCCTTTTTAATTCCAACGGAAAACCGAGGTTGTAGAGTTTATAATTCTAAAACCTTGTCCGCACAGGTAAGACAAATGAATTGTCAAAGTGGGGTGTTATATCAAGTCAGTTGGTACGAGAATATTTAAGAGTACAAACAAGTCTGTTTTTGTTCTGTACAATACAGTCTTGCAATTTCTATCTAAAAATTTTTCCAATCTCACACCAGAGGAGGATTTTGAACAGAAAGTTACGGTTCTGAGTTGAGAGGATGTTTGAAAAGGGTTGAGGAAGCAAACTTTATACCTGCTTGACACAATCTATTTGACATACTCCACCATGACCTCCAATAGATGGGACAGGCTGTCAGATAACAAATTATTTGTCGCTATTAACACATCAGTGTCGTTAATCCAAAAACCTTTCAAATCTTTTCCAATAGAGGTTTTGGGCTAAGTAACACTTTGGTAGAAATTTCTCTTTAAAGCCATAATTGTCTTAACTCCAGCTTTTCTTCATCCAAATATATCTAGGCTTTGGTAGCGATAGAAACGCTCAACGACAACAATTTGTTAAGATGACAAATTATCTGTTATTCGACACTTAGACGGAATCGGGCAGATTTATCCCACTGTCAAGATTCACAACTTCTACTATGACGGCACGGTAGAAGCGAAGGTGTATCGGAAATTACGCGATCGCATCAATGCTTTTGCCACCGTTGTCGGCAATCTGCAACCGATTCTGGCTCAAGTTCCTACGTTTATCGAACAAGCAGCGATGAGTGCCGACCCCGAAGAAGAGGACGTTTTGATGTCAGAATTTGACCAGGTACTCTGTACTCCACCCCTACGTCCGACTTTGGAAGAGATGGTGGCAATGGACGTGGAGGCTGACTTGGAAGGACATCCGCAAGCCAATTTCCCCGGCTCCTGTTAGACCAGAGACGATTGAGCAGCTATTTACCACTTCAGCAATTCTCAGGTCTTGTGGCGCAGTGTTGGAAAGCAAGAACTCCCGCACCTGGCAGCTTACTTACAAAGGGCGGAACTACGGCTTTACTTTTTATCCAGAGTTATTTGATGAAATGCCTTCGCTGCGGTTGATGAGTTTTGGGGAGCCATTATTTGAGGAGTTGTTGAGTAGGTTTAACTCCTGGGTTGGGTCGTAGCCAGGATTGTTGAAGGGAGAGTAGTCAGCACCAGAAGGAATTTTTCAACTATAAATACTCCATGAGCGCGGTATACCGCGCTCATTAATCTCCGTGTAGTTTGTTGCTCTTTAGACAATCCTTGAGCCATCTTACGACTTGCTTTGGCAACGCGATCGCCCAGAGCTAATAGCCTGGAGTCAGCACGAGAGGAAATTTTTCAACTGGAAATACTCCATCAGCGCGGTATACCGCGCTCATCAAGCTCTCTGTAGTTTGTTGCTCCTTAGACAATCCTTGAGTCGTCTTACGACTTGCCAACACAAGAGTTGTCTCTAGGA